>DATBBP010000140.1:0-10226 GCA_036270935.1 Gemmatimonadaceae bacterium | reverse complement strand
CTCTCGGCGTCGTAGATTTTCGTGATCTTGTAACGACCGTTGTCGACCGCGAAATCGGCGCCGAGCTGTCCAACGATGCTCTGCGGCACCTCCGGCATGTCCCCGCCGCGAACGAACGAGTGCCCAATGGCGATCTCGGCGCCCATCATGTCGAGCAAATAGTTCAGGTCCTCGCGATGGTTCACGTACGGTAAGAGCTGACCGTACATCTGCTTCATCCGCGGCCAATCGCTGCCATGCATGTTCGGGACGTAGAGATAGTCGCGCTGGTTGCGCCATCCCTCATCGAACATTTGCTTGAATTCAGCCTTCGGATCCACATACGCGCGGAGCTGCGTCGTTAGGTGACCTTGTCCGGCGGTCGGGATTACCCGGTCCGCGTCGACGAGATAGAGTCCGCCCTGTTGGCCCAAGGTGCGGTAGAGCAGCTTGTGGCCGTCGGCGCTGAGGACGTACTGCGCGACGTTCGTTGCGAACGGAGCTGCCTTACGATCCTTGAGCTGATAGCGATGGATGGTCCCAGCGGGCCCGCCGCCGAAGCCACCGCCCGGCGGTTCCTGCGTGCCGGTTGCCGGAATGGGCTCGACGAAAAACACGGTGCCCGACGGGCCGGCACGGAGCTGGGTGTAATTCCGCTGGGCGATCCCCGGAATGGCGATAATGCGCTGCTGAAGTCCATCGAAATCGATACGCACCGGCGACACACGGGGCGCGCGATCTGGCCGCGCCGTATCGCTCCCCGCGGCCCGCGTCCCGAAACCCGAGCTGTCCGGCCGCGTCGGTCGCTGCGCGCGGACCGTGTCACCAGCGAGCGTGGCGACCTCTTCGTCGCTCTCCGGCAATACCGGCGACGGATCGTTCTTGCGCAGTACCGCGAGATACAGCGCACGCGTCTGTGGCCGGTCGTATGACGACATGTCGAGCCATGCCGAGTTGAGCGCGAAGTTGGTCGATGCCAGGAACCAGAGGTATTTGCCGCTCGCGTCCCACGCCGCCCAATTCGCATCCGCTAAACCATCGGTTACCTGCTTCGTCTCGCCCGTGGATACGTTGTAGGCGAAGATCGCCCGGTACATCGACGGCAGCCGCTTTGCGTATGCGAGCCACTGGCCGTCGGGTGACCAGACTGGATTGAGCGACCGCTCCGGAATCATGAACTCGTCGTTCCCGATCACCTTCGCCTGTCCCGACGCCACATCGAGCACCCACACTCGAAGTTTAGTATCTGTGTAAACAATGCGCTTGCCGTCGGGCGACCACGAAGGCGTATAAAAGTGGCTCGGCTCCGGGAGCGTGATCTCGCGCGGCGGCGTAATACCGTCCTGGCTCTCGATGTAGAGCTTGTATTCGCCGGTCTTGTCGCTGAAGTACGAGACGAATCGCCCGTCCGGCGACCACGCCGGATCGCGCTCGGCAGACGCGCTCGAGTTGGTCATGTCGCGCGCGTCGCCCTTCTCGGCGGGAATCGTGAAGATTTCGCCCCGCGCTTCGACCGCGGCGCGCTTCCCCGTCGGCGAGAGCGCCAGCGCCGTTACCCGGTTCGATACGTCCTTCCACTGCGGCATCATCCACGGGAAATCGCCGGCAGCGGTGATGTTTACGATATGCTCACGGTCGGTTTTCGGGTCGAGAAGATGGACATATCCAGCTTGTTCGAACACCATAGCGTCAGACGTCGCGTCGAGCGTCTTGACGTCGAAATCGACAAAGTGCGTCGCTTCGTGGAGCTTTTTTGTCTGCGTGTCGTACGCCCAGACATTCGAAACTCCATCTCGGTCAGAGAGGAAGTACACGTTGTCGCCGACCCACACCGGGTCCATTTCTTTGGAGTCCGTCCACGGCGGCGTCTCGACGCTGTTCGTCGCGAAATCGAGAATCCAGATCGGACGATTCTGTCCGCCGCGATAGTTGCGGCGCTCCTCGTCCCATGAGTTGTTCATGCGATAGGCGAGGCGCTTCCCGTCGGGCGAGATCTTGCCCTGGTACGCGCGCGGCATCGCCAGCGGCTCTTCGATGCCGCCGGCGGCTGGAATCGTGTAGAAGCGCGGCACCGGCTGCGGCGCGTCACCACCGCGGGCGGATTCGAAGAGGATGCTCTTGCCATCAGGCGTCCAGCCTTGCACTTCGTCGGGGGCCGGATGCCACGTTAGGCGCTTGGGTTCGCCGCCGGCGGCTGGCACGACGTAGACGTCGACGTTGCCGCCGTAACTCGCGCTGAACGCGACCTGGGAGCCGTCGGGCGAGAGGTGCGGATTCTCCGTGAGTCCCGGAAAGCTCGTGATCCGGCGCGCGACGCCGCCATTCCGGTCGACGATCCAGACATTGTTGGCGTACGCGAAGACGATCTGATTGCCGCTGATCGACGGCGAGCGGAGCATGCGCGTCTGCGCTGGAAGCACGACGGGCGCGAGGAGAGCGAAAGCAAGAAAGGCGGGGCGTCTCATAACAGTTGGTAGAGGAGCCACAAGAATGGCCGCGAGTACACGCCCCGTCCAGTCGCTATCGCTTTCGCGCCGAGTGCTCGGCGATGCGGCTCTTTACGAGCTTCCGAACGAGCGTTGCCGGCAGGGGTCGCGAGGGGTCGAAGCGGATTGTGCCTTTGCTCGTTTCATAATCCTCGAGCTCGGCTGCGTGCTCCTTGATCGGCGCCGCGCCGGGAAAAAACGAACAATGCTTCGTCGCCGCGCCGAACCAGACGAGGACCTTGCCGTCGAGGCGGAACGCGGGAATCTGATAGCTGATGCACTCTTCTGCTTTCGGTGCCGCCGCCTTGATCGCGCGGCGGAGCTTCTGGAGCGCGGCGCGCTTGTCGCTCGTTAGGTGCGCGAGGTAGTCGTCGATCGATTGCGGTTTCATGCCCTAGAATGGAATGCCTGTGCCGGATCGTCCAGACGCCCGTCACGAGGGAGCATCATCGTGGGCGATCTACTCCGCGCGCAACGCCGTGAGAGGATTGACGCCGACCGCGCGTCGCACGGGAACCAGCGTGGCCGCAATGGCAACCAGGATCAGACTAGTCGCCGCCACTGCGAAGCCTTGCACGCTGAACGCCGACACGCCGTAGAGCTGCGACGCGACTGCGCGCCCGGCAAAGATCGAGAGCGGGAGACCAGCCGCGAGCCCAACGGCGACCATAGCCAGCGACTCCCGGAGCACCATCCGCACAACGCTCGCCGATTGCGCTCCGAGCGCGATTCGAATGCCAATCTCTGTCGTGCGCTGGGCCACCAAATACAGCATGACGCCGTATAGCCCGACGGCCACGAGACTCAACGCGATCACACCGAAGAGCGACGCGAGCTCCGCGGTGATCCGCTCGCGCGACAAGGCATCGTCGACCGCTGAGGACAAGAGTGATGGATCACCCTGTGCAATGCCCGGTGCGACGTCGGCAATCACCCGCGAGATCGCCGGGCCAATCACTGAAGCGGCGGTCGTGGGTCGCACGATGAGCACGAGAAATGGCCATCGCTCGTCACTGAGTGCGACGAAATACATTGGCTCAGCGTTCGCACGCACGTCGCTGAATCTGGAGCTCGCCACGACGCCCACGATGCGATTGTCCGTCACGAGCGTGTCGCCGGCATCGTTGTCCTCGAACACCTGCCCGATCGGGTCGCGCCGCGGGAAGAACCGCTGCGCGAATCGGTCGTTGACGACGACATCGCGCTGACGCGGCGCCGGACCGGCGACGGGCGGCCCGATGTCGCGGCCCGTGAGCAGCGGGATACCTAACGACGCGAAATAACCCGGGCTGACCGCGGTGAACCAGGTATCGACATCGCTCGTACCACTCTCGCCGCGCACCGTGACGTTGTCGCTCACGCTACGCCCTCCATACACCGGAACCTGGGTGCCGAATGCCGCGGACTGCACGCCTGGGATTGCGCGGACGCGCCGCAGCATCTCGTCCGCCATGCGTGCGGTGACGCCGTCGCGCGCATAGGCGGTGTGCCGAGTCTCGACGGTCAACGCGATTCGCTCGCGCGGATCGAAGCCGAGATTGGCGCGCTGCAGGTTCTGGAGCGTTTGTACGAGCAACATCGCGCCGCTGACGAGCAACACCGCTAATGCGACTTGAAGCGCAATGAGACCGCGGTCGAGCGTGCCGCGATGGCTCGTCGCGCGGCGCCCGCCCTGCTTGAGCGGCGTAATGAGGTCTCCGCGGATCACGCGCACCGCTGGGACGAGACCGAAAAGGAGGCCCGACGCCACGCTCACGATCGCCGCGAAGGCGATCACGCTGATGTTCGGTGAGCTGGCGCTCGAAGTCGAGAAGATCATCGCCAGATCGCCGATCCCAACGCGAACAATGACCGCCGTTCCCCAATAGGCCAGGAGGACGCCGAGCACCGCGCCGCCAAGGGACAGTTGAAGGCTCTCGACGACGAGCTGCATAACGAGCCGCGAGCGCGATCCGCCGAGCGCAAGCCGGACCGCGAGCTCGCCGGCGCGAGCCGAGTTGCGTGCGAGCAGGAGGTTGGCGACGTTCGCGCAGGCGGCGAGGAGCAAAAGCGCTACGCCCGCCATGAGCGCGAAGAGCACACGACCATACTGGCCGCGCAGATCGAGCTTGGGGTGAGGGATTCCGCGACTGACATCGAGAAGCGCGAGCCGAGAGGACACGCTCCGATGACCTCGAGGAGCCGCGACGAGCTGCCCCGCGGCGCAACAGCGATTCCAGACGGCGGCGAGATCCCGGCGCGCGTTCTCGATCGGTTGGGTGGCCAGCCGTCGGCCAACGATCGTCACGGCAAGACGGCGCGAGTCGTTAGGTGCAACGATCCCGAGGGTCACCGCCGTGCGGTAAGGAATCATTGCGTCTGCTAGGGCGGGGAAGCGCAGGCTCGCAAAGCCAGCTGGCGTGATCCCCACGACGGTGAAGGGCTGCCCGTCGATCTTGATCGCGCGCCCAAGTGCCGAGCTGTCGGCGTTCATGCGGCGGCGCCAGAACCGGTCGGTGACGACGACGATCGGCGCGGCATCGGCATCGTCTCGCGGCGAGAGAAGCCGGCCGCGTTGCGCACGGATGCCAACGAGATCGACGTAGCGTCCATCGACAGCGTCGAGGGAGGCGTTGATCGTAACGCCGTCCAGCTCCAGCGTCGCCGATGTCGAGGCGAACATGGTGAGCGGCATCGGCGCCGTGGTGAGCGCGTCGAATTCGTCGCGGGAGAATCGATCGTCGATACCCTTTGCGCCGAGGTCACGACGCAGCTCGACCAGCTCGGCCGCGCGCGGAATCGGGAGACGGGCGAGCAGCAAGGCATGGATGAGACTGAAGATGGCCGTGTTCGCGCCGATGCCTAACGCAAGCGAGACGATCGCGACGAGCGCGAACGATGGTGAACGGCGGAGGCCGCGTGAGGCGTAGCGCCAGTCTTGAAGGAACGCTTCGATTCGCGGCGACAGCCAGACACCGCGCGCTTCCTCTCGCATGTACGTCTCGTTCCCCATCGCCGAGCGCGCGGTCTGGGCCGCGTCGTTAGGGCTCAGCCCCCGGTGTTCGAGGTCACTGGCGAGCTGCTCGCGATGGAAGGCGACCTCGTCGCGCAGATCCTTCTCGCGGGAAGGAAAGCGGAGCCAGTAAGCGAGTCGGCGAGTCCAGCGCACCACGACCTCCGAGGTCAATCGTAGCCTCGCGTCTTTTCCATCGATAGACGATGGGAAGATCCGGTGGAACACTGGTCGTGTCAAGCCCCATCGATAGACGATGGGAAGCCGGCGCTATAATTAACGTTCCCGTGTGGAGGAAGAGCGATGCACGCGGTCGTCAACGGCGTGAAGATCTACTACGAGACGCATGGTCCGGAGGACAAACGGCCACCACTGGTGTTGCTCCACGGCGGTGTCGGTGGCATCGAGATGTTCGGACCGAATCTGCCGGCACTCGCGCAGAAGCACCGTGTGATCGCGCTCGATCTCGAGGGACATGGGCGCAGCGGCGACGCCGAGCGACCCCTTCGCTATGAAACGATGGCCGATAACGTCGCGGCGCTCATGAACGAGCTTGGTGTCGGCCCGGCAGACATCATTGGTTATTCGTTAGGCGGCGGCGTCGCTCAGCAGACGACCTTTCGCCATCCGGAGCTCGTCCGCAGGCTCGTTGTGATCTCGAGCGCGTTCCGGCGTAACGCGTTCTATCCGGAGATCCTCGCCATTTTCGACCAGATGAGCGGATCCTTCGGCGCGGGGATGAAGCAGTCGCCGCTGGCCAAGATGTACCCTGACCGGGACTGGGAGCTCCTGTTCACGAAGCTCGGCGACCTCCAGCGGCGGAGCTTCGATTGGTCGGGCGAGGTCGCGAAGATTCGTGCGCAGACGATGCTCATCTTCGCCGACGCCGATACGTACCGTCCCGAGCACATCGTCGAGTTCTACAAGCTCCTCGGCGGCGGACAGCGGGATGCGGGGCTGGACGGTTCTCTGCGGTCTCAGCACCAGCTCGCGATCATCCCGAACTCGACGCATTACAGTCTGCTCGCGACGCCGGCAGCGGCCGCGCTCATCGAGCCATTCGTCGACGCCCCGTGAGCGAACGTTACGATGTTTCGAATCACGGGCTCACCGCGCTCCCCGACGAGATTCGTCGCATGCGGGAGTTGCGAGAGCTCTACATCTACGACAACAGGCTCGAGACGCTTCCGGAGTGGATCGGCGAGCTGCGCGAGTTGCGCGTTCTGGACGCCAATCGCAATCGCTTCACGACGCTTCCGGATTCGCTCGGCACATTACCCAACCTTTATTACTTGTACATCGCCGATCAGCAGCATCTCGGCGGCCTGCCGGAGACGATCGGCGGATTGTCGTCGCTGGCCTATCTCAACGCGAGCCACGACGCGCTAACCGCCATCCCCGCGAGCCTCGAAGCGATCGCGACTCTGGTCGAGCTGCGACTCGACGACAACGCACTACGCGAGATCCCGCCCGGCGTGCGCCGGCTCGGCAAGCTGCGCGAGTTGCACCTAACGAGCAATCAGATCACGCAGCTGCCGGGATGGATTGGCGAGGTCACGTCCCTGCGGCGGCTCGCCTTCAGGAACAACAAACTGCGCTCGCTGCCGGAGTCGATCGGGGAACTCTCGAACCTGCGCGATCTCGACCTGCGCGGAAACGATCTGACGACGCTTCCTGACTCGATAGCCGAGCTGTCGTCGCTCGAACGACTCGACTTGCGATGGAATGCGATCGCGGGGACACCGGCGTGGCTGAAAGTACTCGAGGCGCGAGGGTGCACGGTTTGGCGGTAAGGATGCTAGCCCCTCGCCGAGCACCGCTCCACGCCACGCGCGATCACCGCTGCTCTGGGTTGGCCGATCGCGTCCAGCCCCGAATTCGACAGTACCACGATCGTGATGCCGCTGTCGAGGATTCGCACCGTACTGCTCTGGCCGACGCGCACGTCGTAGCCGGAATGCCACACCTCACGACGCCGTCGTCCCTGCATGTACACGCGCGCCCCGTAGGAGTAATAGATGTCGTCGTTGCCCTCGTGCCGGACGAACACCTTGCCCCGCTCGAGTGCTGCGCGTGAGGCTGCCGAGAGGATGCGTCCGGCCCGTAGCAGAATCGACCATCGGAGCAGATCGGCGGCGGTGCTGACCAGCCCCGTCGCGCCGCGATCGGCCCAATCGACGGGTGTCACGCCGGCGACGCAGGGCGGTGGCGTGTCGGGATCCGCGGAGGGCGCGAGCTTCTCGTTAGGTGGGAGGCGTCCGCAGAATCCCGTGTGCGACAGACCCGCTGGAATCAAAACCGCGCGCTCGACGAACGCCTCGAACGGCTTCCCGCTCACCACCTCGACGATCGCCGCGAGGACATTGTAGTCCTCGTCCTCGTAGTGGTACGTCGTGCCCGGCGCGTGATCGAGCGGCTCCGAGAGAATGGCCTGCATCGCCTCCTCGCGGTCGCCGATGCCGTTGGCGACGCCCGAGGCGGCAATACCGGACGTGTGCGTTAGTAATTGCTCAACCGTGATCGTCCGCGCGCGCCGCGGCGCCGAGCGGAAGAAATGGTAGATCGAGTCGGAGAGTGCGAGCTTGCCCTCGTCGACGAGACGCAGCACGGCAGCGGCCGTGAACTGCTTCGACGTCGACGCGATCCAGAACGCGTTGTCGCGCGCGACATGTCCGTAGGCCCGATTCAGCAGGACCTTCCCCGATCGCTCGATGAGAACAACGCCGGAAAATCCGGCGGAGTCCGCTTCGCGTCGAAGCCACCGATCGATTGCCGTGGGATCGAGGGTGCATTGTTGGCCGGCATCGGACCTGCCGGAGGCAAGCCCGAATGCAACCACGGCTGTTAGCGTGCGAAGGCGAGTCACAATCTTCTGAGACACTCCCGGACCATCAATGGATTGTTGGACCTAGTTTACATCTTATGCGACTTCCACAGCGAGACCTTCATCGCCAACTGCGCGAACGGCAAATGGCCGCGCGCGACCGCATTGTCGGCATGGTTCGGCCCCTCGACCTCGCGAAGCTCAACGAGCATCCGGAGCCGAAAGCGTGGAGCGTCGCCCAAGTGCTCGAGCATCTCTGTCTGGCCGACGAGCTCTACGCGCCCCGGCTCAGAAAACTGCTGGCGAGCTCTCCGCCTGATGCCGGCGCGGCAGCGCGCGAGTGGAAATCCTCCTTCGTCGGGGGGCGTATCGCCTCCGCTCTCGAGAATCCAAAGCCGATCAAGCGCGGGCCACGCGCCTTCCGTCCGGGCCCAACGCCTCGCAATGGCGTCGTCCAGGCTTTCATCGATGGCGAGACGCGCTTTCTGCAGGCAATGGACGACGCGTTGTCGTACGACTGGAAGGCGCTACGGGTCAAGTCGCCGGCGCTGCCGTCCTGGGCGCCGTCGATGAACCTCGGAGATGGCTTCCGCATTCACGTCGTACACATCACCCGGCACGCGCAGCAGATCGAGCGGGTGATTCAGAAACTCTAATCATACGGAGGTCCCGAAGAGCCGTCCGACGAGCGCCGACACGCCCATCGCCAGCGCGCCCCAGAAGGCGACGCGTATTGCACCGCGTCCGACGCCCGCGCCGCCGATCTGCGCCGCCAGGGCGCCGAGGATGGCCAGGAGAACCAACGCGCTCGCGGTCACGAGCCGGGACACGAGCGGCACCGGTGTGAATGCCGCCACCAGGACCGGTATCAATGCGCCGGACGCGAAGGTCACCGCCGAAGTGAACGCCGCCTGGAGCGGCCGCGCCGCCGTCGCTTCGGACAATCCAAGCTCGTCGCGCGCGTGGGCAGCAAGGGCGTCGCGGGACATCAGCTGGGTCGCAACCTGCTCCGCCAGATCGGGGGTCAGACCGCGCCCAACGTAGATGCTGGCCAGCTCGGCATGCTCTGCTGCCGGATCGGCCGCCAGCTCGGCCCGTTCGCGCGAGAGGTCGGCATTCTCGGTGTCGGCTTGCGAGCTCACCGATACATACTCGCCCGCCGCCATCGACATCGCGCCGGCGACGAGTCCCGCGATCCCAGCGACCAGGATCCCGCTCCGGCTGGTGCCTGCCGCGGCGACGCCCACAACGAGGCTCGCCGTCGAGATGAGACCGTCGTTGGCGCCAAGCACCGCGGCGCGTAGCCAGCCAATGTGGGCAGTGCGGTGTCGTTCGACATGCATTGACACTCTCGTTTGGTGAGGGTTCACTTAATGGCGCGCGCTCTCCTGTACTGATGTCTCACCTCCTCCTCCCTCGGAAGGCCCCCGACAATGCACGGTCAATTCGTGTGGTACGAGCTTACGACGCCCGACACCGACGCTGCGCGAAAGTTCTATCCGTCGATCACCGGGTGGGGAACGCAGCAGTTCGACAAGGACTACACCATGTGGACGAACGGCGGCGCTCCGTTCGCGGGACTCTTCCGGCTCGGTCCCGACATGCGCGAACAAGGCGTGCCGCCGAACTGGATGCCGTACATCGAGAGCAACAATGTCGACGAGACGGCGCGTCTCGCGACGTCGCTCGGTGGCAAGGTGGTACATGGTCCCGAAGACATTCCCAATACGGGACGCTTTGCGGTCGTGCAGGATCCACAGGGCGCAACCTTCGGCGTGTACAAGTCCACGCGTCCGTCGATGTCGTGGAATGGGACGCCAGCGCTCGGCCGCTTCTCCTGGCACGAGTTGATGACGACGGATTATCCGAGAGCGTTCGAGTTTTATAAAAAGCTCTTCGGCTGGGAGAAGACGGGCGAGATGGACATGGGCGGCGGCCAGATGTA
>DATBBP010000139.1:0-12006 GCA_036270935.1 Gemmatimonadaceae bacterium | reverse complement strand
CGTCGCGGCGCCCTCGAGCTTCACCGCGCGCATCAAGTCACCGAATTGCTTCGGGACGATCAGCTTCGATTCCGGCGCCAGAACCGCTTGTGTTCCGTCGTCGAGTGTCACCTTCGCGAGCTGCGCGGTGGCGGCGACGTGCGTGCGGGCATCTGGGGCGGCGAGCGCGCCGGTGACAGCCCCTTCGTCGCCGAGTCGGTCGACGTAGTAGATGCCGCCGCCGACGACGATCGCCGCGAGGACGACGATCGCGATCGGCACCTTCAACGAGCGCTTTTTCGCCAGGTCGGCGACGTGACCAGCAGCGTCGTGGCGGAGCAGTGCCGCGCTTTCCTGCTCGGCGACGCCGACATCGCCGGGGGCGAGGTGCAGCGTGCGAGACAGATGCGCCCACGACTGGTCGACGTCGGCTTCAGCAGACGCGTGAGGCGCGGCCGCCTTGCCAGGCGCGTCGTGCCGGTGGAGACTGGCGCGACGGCTCTTTTCTCGCGCCGCGCCATGGCGCACCTCTTCGTGGAGAAATGCGTCCAGGTCCTGCGACGTAGAGATTCGCTCTCGCTCCTCCCACGCGTGGCGGAACGCGCCCTCGACGACTCGTGGCGCCGCGGCGGCGGCGTCATCCAGTTGCGCCTTGGCCTCCGTTGCGAGATCGGAGAAGTGAGCGCGGAAGTATTGCTCCAACGAGGCAGCATCACTCAGCGGCACGCCTGGGGTGGGCGGCTGGTCGGACCCCACCGGCGGAGACGTAACGGGCATGATAACCTCCGAGTACGAATGGGACGTTTCAGTATGCGAATTTCTGCGGGGTTCGGCTAGGCGTAGGAAGCCCGACAGCGATCGCCGGTTGACAGTGGCTGCCTCGTGGCCGACTCTCATCCCGAGCCAACCGAAGGACCTCTAATTTCCCTTGTTCGTGGCTAGTCTCTCGTTTCCGTATAGCAGATCCTTCGTCGCTCCGCTCCTCAAGATGGCGGTCACAATGCCTGACGACAAAGCGCTTCGTCAACAAATCGCACGGACGCTGGATTGGGAGGAATCCCACGCCAGCTTCGATTCTGCCGTGAAAGGCCTTCCAGCACAGCTCCGCGGTAAGGCCCCGAAGGGCCTCCCGTACTCGCCGTGGCAGCTCGTCGAGCATATTCGCCTCTCGCAAGCAGACATCCTCGAGTTTTGCGTGGCGCCGAAGTACAAAGAGAAAGAATGGCCGAAGGACTACTGGCCGGAGAGCGCCGAACCGCCGTCGGCAACGGCGTGGAACGAGAGTATCGCCGCCGTGAAGCGCGACCAGTCCAAGCTCGCGGCGCTCGCCGTCGACACGAAAACCGATCTTACCGCGCCGGTGCCCAATGGAACTGGGCAAACATATCTGCGCGAGGTTTTGCTCACGGCCGATCATACGGCGTATCACGTGGGCGAGCTGATAGTCGTGCGGCGTCTGCTCGGCGCATGGCCCAGCGCGTGACTGGTGGCTGGTGATTGGTGATCGCTGAATTCTCGTCGCCCGACCACCAACTACGAGCAACTGATAACCCACAACCAACGCGTACTTCTCATGGACGCTCTGCTCAAAGATCTCAGATTCGCCGCGCGCTCGCTGCGCAAGAATCCGGCGTTTGCGGCAACGGCGTTGCTCACGCTCGCGTTAGGTATCGGCGCGAGCACGGCGATCTTCAGCGTCGTGGATGCGGTCCTGCTGCAGCCATTGCCGTATCCGCACGCCGAGCGGCTCGTGCTCGTCTGGGGCGAGCTGCGCGCGCGAAACGTCCTGAACTTCCCCTTTTCGCCGCCGGATTTCAAAGACTTGAAGGATCAGGGGACGCTCTTCGAGGATTTCGGCGCGGTGACGACCGGGCGCGGAACCGTGACGGGGAATGGAGGAGAGCCGGAGCAGGTGACCACGGCCGGCGCCACGACGAACATCTTCCGTCTGCTCGGGGGACGCATCGAGGTCGGACGCGACTTCACGGATAACGACGGACTGCCACAACCACGGCCGCCACAGGCGGTGCCAGGGACGCCACCAGCGCCGCCGGGGCCACGTCTTCCCCTCATCGCGATCTTGAGCCACGGATTCTGGCAGCGTCGCTATGGGGGTGATCGAGAGATCGTCGGCAAGGCGATCGACGTCGGCGGCGGAAGCGCGACGGTAGTGGGCGTGCTGCAGCCGGGCTTCGAGCTGCTGTTTCCCCCAAAAGCGTCGATCGAGCGGACGCCGGACATCTGGTTCGCGCAGCGCATCGATTATGAGAACTCGTCGCGGAAGAACGTGTTCCTGCGTGTGATCGGCCGGATGAAGGCGGGAGTGACGCTCGCGCAGGCACAGGCGCAGGCCAACGGCATCGCCGCCGATCTGCGGCGACGTTTCCCGATCGATCAAACAGCGAATTTCAACATCGACGTCGATGGTATGCACGACAACATGGTCGCGGAGGTGAAGCCCGCGATCGTGGCGCTGATGGGCGCCGTGGTGTTCGTGCTGCTGATCGCATGCGCCAACGTCGCAAATCTCCTGCTCGTGCGTTCGTCGGTTCGCGAGCGCGAGCTCGCGGTGCGGGCCGCGTTAGGCGGATCGCCCTGGCGGCTCGTCAGGCAGATGTTCGCCGAAAGCGTGCTGCTCGCCGGCGGCGGAGCCGTGCTCGGTTTGGCGTTGGCACAGCTCGGGATCCGGCTGCTCATCGCGATGGCGCCGGCGAATCTGCCGCGTCTCGACACGGTGTCGCTGGATCCGTTCGTGCTCGCGTTCACGATCCTGTGCGCGCTCGTGTCGGCAGTGCTGTTCGGCGTCGTGCCAGCCTGGCGCGCGTCGCGACCAGATCTCGCCGAGGTGCTTCGCGCTGCTGGCCGTTCGCCCGGGCTCGGCGGAGCGAAGCTGCTACGGAATGGTGTCGTGACCGCCGAAGTGGCGCTTTCGTTCATACTTTTGATCGGCTCGGGGCTCATGGTGCGGAGCTTCGTTGCCTTGTCGCACATCGACCCCGGCTACGATCCCGATCGCGTACTGACGTTCACACTGGCAAATCCGCGGCTGAACAAAGCGGAAGCGCAGGCGGTCTTCAAGGACAACGTGCATGCGCGTCTCTTGGCGTTGCCCGGTGTACGAAGCGTGACGGTAACGTCGCTCCTGCCACTGGACGGGTCGTTGCAGAACGCGCGCTATGGCACGGCGGAGGCGGCGGCCGACCCGGCCAAGTTCCGGCAAGCGACAACGCTCGCCGTGTACCCGGGCTATTTCGAAACGATGCGGACGAAGTTGATCGCCGGGCGGGCGTTTACGATGGCTGACAATCGCGACAGTGCAACGGTCGTCGTGATCGACAATCTCCTGGCCGCGAAAACGTTTCCGGGCCAGAATGCTGTCGGTAAGCGTTTGCTCGTTCGTGTGCGAACCGAGGAGCCGGAGTGGTTCGACGTGATCGGCGTCGTCGAACACGAACGGCACGAGTCGCTGGCGAGCGAAGGCCGTGAGGAGATGTTCTTCACTGACGGTGTGTTCAATCACTTTAGCGCGACAACCTGGGTCGTTCGCACGAATGTCGATCCCACCACGCTCACGGCTCCAGTGCGTGCGGCGATCCGCGAGATCGACCCATCACTCGTCGTCGCGGACGTCAAGCCGTACGCGGGGTACGTGGACCGCGCGATGGCGCCGACGCGCTTCGCGCTCGTGCTGATCGGCATTTTTGCGAGCATCGCGGTGATATTGGCGGCGGTCGGCCTCTACGGGGTGCTCGCGACGCTCGTGCGAATGCGGACGGCGGAAATCGGCCTGCGCATGGCATTCGGTGCGCAGCAGTCGAGCATCATGCAGCTCATCGTTGGTCAGGGGCTGCGACTCAGCGCGACTGGCATCGTGATCGGCGGCGCGAGCGCGTTCGCGTTGACGAAAGTGATGCGGAGCATGCTCGTCGGCGTGTCGCCAGACGATCCGTTGACGTTCGTGGCGATCGTGCTGCTGTTCGTCGTGATCGCGATCCTGGCGTCGTGGGTTCCGGCGCGGCGGGCCGCGGGCCTCGATCCGACGATTGCCTTGAGGGAGGAGTGAGTAAGAGAGTTGTACGTGCTCAGTACAATGGTCGAACATAGTCCGTCCCTGACAATCGACGACGCCGAACGCATCGCGCGTGAGCGCTACGGGCGCGTGTCGGCTGCCCGAGCGCTGACGAGCGAGCGCGATCAGAATTTTCTCATAGAGTCGAACGACGGCGCTCCCACGCTGGTGCTCAAGATCGCGAACGCGCTCGAGGAACGAGCGTTGCTCGAGGCGCAGCAGCACGTCTTGGCCGCGCTCGCGCAGCGTGGCTTGCCGGTGCCGCGCGTGGTGTGTGCAACCGATGGCGACGCGATCGCGCAAACTCCAGGACGCGAGAGCTCCCGCCACTTCGTGTGGGCGGTCACGCACTTACCGGGTGAGCTGCTTGCCGACGTGCGCTATCGATCGCTCGCACTTCTCGAGGATCTCGGCGCCACGATCGGCCGACTCACGTCCGCGCTCGCGGGCGTCGACGCGCCCGCCCTCGAACGTGAGTTTCACTGGGATCTCGCCGGCGCGGTTGGGCGCGTTCGCGCAGCGCGCCCGTCGATAGCCGACGAGCCGTTGCGCACGGCGATCGACGCGACGTTGGCGCGCGTCAAGCGACACGTGACGCCGATTGCGGATGGCTTGCGCCGCGCCGTGATTCACAATGATCTCAACGACCACAACATTCTCGTCGCGAGCGAGCGCGTCAGCGGGATCGTCGACTTCGGCGACATGCTCTACGGCTGGCGTGTTGCCGACCTCGCGATCGCCGCCGCCTATGCGATGCTCGATGCCGAGGATCCGCTCGCCATTCTGGCGGCGCTCGTGCGCGGCGCGCAGCGCGAGTGTGCGTTCGACGAGCGTGAGCTCGAGGTTGTCTTCGAGCTCGCGTGCCTGCGCCTTGCATTGAGTGCCGCGATCGCCGTCGACCAACAGCGTGCTCGCCCCGACAACGAGTACCTCGGAGTGAGCCAGTCGGCGATTTATCGGACGCTGCCACGCTTGATTCGCGTACCGCACGGTTTGGCGGCTGCAGTTGGCCGCGACGCAGCGGGACTCGAGCCTGTGGCTCGGTGTGCGCGCGTGCGCGAGTGGCTGCGGCTGAACGGGGACACGTTCTCGTCGGTACTCCCGGTCGACGTCCGAACCCAGCCGACCGTGGTGCTTGATCTGGGAATTGCGAGTCCGCTCATCAGTGGCAAGCCGGAGGAGAACACCGAGCCGGCGCTGACGTCGCGGATCACAGCGATCATGCGCGACGCCGACGTGCGCGTCGCGATCGGCCGCTATGACGAAGCGCGGCTCATTTACATGGCGCCGTTCTTCGCGGGGTCTCGCCCGGAGAGCGAACGGCGAACGATGCACATCGGCCTCGATCTCTTCGCGGATGCTGGAACGCCGGTGCACGCGCCATTCGACGGCGTCGTACACGCCTTCGCGAACAACGCCGTCGTGCAGGACTACGGTCCGGTCATCATCCTGCGCCACGAGACGGACGGCGGTGATCAATTCTTCACGCTGTACGGCCATCTGAGCCGGACGTCGCTCGTCGGGCTCCAGCTCGGGCAGCGCATCGCCCGCGGCAAGTGCTTCGCCTGGCTCGGCGAGCCTAACGAAAACGTCGGATGGACGCCACATCTACACCTGCAGATCATCACCGATCTGCTCGGCCTCGGTACTGATTTCCCCGGTGTCGCACCGGCGAGCCAGCGCGCCGTGTGGCGGAGCCTCTCCCCTGATCCGAATCTCATCGTCGGTGTTCCGTCCGAACGATTCCCGAGTCGGGCGGCGGATCGCCGAGCGACGATGGCAACGCGCCGAGAGTTGCTCGGCGGTAATCTGAGCATCGCGTATCGGTCGCCGGTGAAGGTCGAGCGCGGATGGATGCAGTACCTGTACGACGATACAGGGCGGCAGTTCATCGACGCGTACAACAACGTTCCGCATGTCGGTCACTGTCATCCGCGCGTGGTTCGCGCCGGCCACGCGCAGATGGCGGTCCTCAACACAAATACGCGGTATCCGAGCGATCTCGTGAACGAGTACGCTATGCGGCTGCGGACAACGCTGCCTGGCGCGCTCGCTCACGGAGTTGTTTATCTGCTCAACTCAGCGAGCGAGGCGAACGAGCTGGCGCTCCGGCTCGCGCGAGCACACACCGGCGGGCGCGACATGATCGTGCTCGAGGCCGCCTATCACGGCAATACAACGTCACTCATCGACATCAGCCCGTACAAGCATGCCGGTCCGGGCGGGGCCGGCACGCCGGATTGGGTGCACGTCGCGCCACTACCGGATGACTATCGAGGTTCGTTCAAGCGCGACGACCCCGACGCCGGTACAAAGTACGCCGAGCCGATTCGCGGGCTCGTGGCGCGGGCGACAGGGCGCGGGCGCGTCATTGCCGGGTTCATCGCCGAGAGCTGTCCGAGTGTCGGCGGGCAGATCGTGTTTCCACCCGACTACCTCGAGACCGCGTACGAAATCGTGCGCGACGCCGGCGGCGTCTGCATTGCCGACGAGGTGCAAACGGGACTCGGCCGCATCGGAACGCATTTCTGGGCCTTCGAGTCGCAAGGCGTCGTACCGGACATCGTGGTCATGGGAAAGCCGTTAGGCAACGGTCACCCGCTGGCGGCCGTGGTCACTCGCCGAGAGGTCGCGGAGTCGTTCGACAACGGCATGGAGTTCTTCTCGACATTCGGCGGGAACCAGGTGTCGTGCGCGATCGGCCTTGCGGTGCTCGACGTCGTCCGCGACGAACAGCTCCAGGCACACGCGCGGCTGATCGGTGAGCGTATGCTCAAAGGGCTCCGGCCTCTCGTCGAGCGTTACGAGCTCGTCGGTGACGTGCGCGGGTCAGGGCTGTTTCTCGGCGTCGAACTGGTGCGCGATCGGCGAACGCTCGAGCCAGCCGATCGCGAGGCGTCCCACGTCGTGAATCGGATGCGCGAGGAGGGGATTCTCGCCGGGACTGATGGACCGTTTCACAGCGTCGTGAAGATCCGGCCGCCGATGCCGTTCGACGAGGGAAATGCGGATCGGCTTCTCGAAACGTTTGACCGAGTGGTCGCCGAATTGGTGCCGCGCTCTGGTCCGGCGCGCGGGGCGGCGACACTGGGCCAGGGTTTGCATTGGATGTGACGCAGGATACACTGCGGAAGAAGCGCCACGCGCGCACTTCCTCGTTCGATGCCACGTAATTCGTCCCGAAGCAGTATCGTCGATGTCAAAACATCTCGCCGCCCGATGCGGGCGCGGCGCATGGATCACCCTATGGCTTGGACTCTCGGTGTCCACGGCGCGCGCGCAGCCGACGCCGCCGCCGATCGCTCGCGAGTTCCGCGCAGCGTGGATCTCGCCGACCGAGGGGGGTGATTGGCCCTCGCGGCCTGGCTTGAGCATCGACGAGCAAAAGGCCGAGCTGGCTGAAGTCCTCGATTGTGCGAAGGCCGACGGTCTCAACGCGGTGGTGCTGCACGTGCGCACGGCGGCGGACGCGCTCTACCCCACCACGCGTGCGCCCTGGTCGCGCTATCTCGTCGGCCGGGACGCGTCGTCGTTAGGCGACTACGCGGGCTACGATCCGCTCGCCCTGGCGATCGCCGAGGCACACGCGCGTGGGCTGCAGTTGCATGTGTGGTTCAATCCATTCCGAGCGATGCCGCCCGACGAGCTCGGCAAGCCGATCGCAGGACACGTGACGACCACTCATCCGGAGTGGGTCCGTCGCTACGGAAAGTCGACGTGGATCGACCCGGGCATTCCCGCGGCGCGTCGCGCGGTGCTCGACGCGATTCTCGAGGTCGTGGATCGGTACGATGTCGACGGTGTGCATCTCGACGACTACTTCTATCCCTATCAGGAACAGGCGACGATCAGTCGAGTCGTCAAGCACGGGAAGCATCGGCGTCGATTTACGCGGCGAGTCACGTTGCGCTTTCCCGACGATGTGTCGTGGAAACGCTACGGTTTGGCTCGCGGCTGGACCGATCGAGACGCTTGGCGGCGAGCGAACATCGACGACTTCATCCAGACGCTGTATCGGGACGTCAAAGCACGAAAGCGCTGGGTGCTCGTCGGTATCAGTCCGTTCGGAATCTGGCGCCCTGGCTATCCCGCGGGAATCACCGGTCTCGACGCGTACTCCGAAATCTTTGCCGATGCGCGACGATGGCTCCGCGAAGGCTGGGTCGACTACCTCGCGCCACAGCTCTACTGGCCGCTGGACAATTACCAACAGCGCTTCACGAGGCTCGACGCGTGGTGGCGGAGCGAGAATATTCTCGGCAGGCATGTCTGGCCGGGACTCTTCACGATGCGCGTCGGTTCGCGTTACGATCCTTGGGCCGCCGACGAGATTGCCCGCGAGGTCGATGTGTTGCGCGCGGCGCGACAAGGGACCTCGGAATCGTTAGGCCACATCCATTTTCGTCTTCGGACGTTCAGACAGCGATTGAGCGCTGGTGACAGCACGACCGTTGGCGACGAGCTCCGCGCGCAGGAGTACGCCGATCCGGCGCTGCCGCCGGCGAGTCCCTGGCTCGGCGACGCTCGGCCGGCGAAGCCCGTGCTCGGGTTGCCTGACGCGGATGCAGCACTGCAAAACGAAAACAGTGGGGACGGCCCCGCGACAACCGAGGCCGCGCGTGCTGTCCTCATCGCGACGCCGGGTGACAGCGTCGGCGTGCGCTGGTGGATGATTCAGACGTTAGGAAGCGATCAGCATTGGCGCGAGCGTCTCGTGCGGGCGGACGGGTATGCATTGGCGCTCTCCGCCGCCGATACAGTGGCTGCCCGGTGGATTGCGGTGACGCCGATCAGTCGGACGGGCGTCGCGGGGACGCCGGCGATGTGGGGATCGGCGCAGACGATCGAGCGCTGAGGGGTTACCGCAGAAGGTGGACGCTGATCTCATCCGGTGCTTGGGACGACAAGCGTCTCAACCCGCATCGTCTTCATCGCCGTCGCCCACCTGAGCAACTCATCGAGCATTGCGACCGCCGCATCCTCTTGAACCTTGGGCGGCGAGAACACGCGCGTCTCCTTGTCGATCTGTTGCCCGAAGAACGGAAGCGTCACCGCCTCGAACATCGGCATCATCTTGAGCGCGGTGACGATCTGCTTGGTCATCTGCACGGAGCGCACGCCGCCGGAGACGCCGCCGTAGCTCACGAACGCGCATGGCTTGTAGCCCCACTCATGCACCAGATAATCGAGAGCATTTACTAAACTTGGTGGAGTCCCATAATTATATTCGGGCGTGACGAAGACATACCCATCGCCGCGCTCGATCGTGCGACTCCAGGCCTTCGTGTGCTCGTGCTCGTACTGCCGAAAGCGAGGATGACGCGGCTCGTCGAATAGCGGAAGCGCGACGGTCGCGAGGTCGATCACCTCGATCGAGAATTTGCCATGCCGCTCGGCGTGCGACACGAACCAGTTGGCGACCGGCAGGCCGGCCCGACCGGGACGCGTGCTGACGATGATAATCTCGAGGTGAAGCATCAGCTGTTCGCGGCCGCCGTCGTCTCGGCCGTCGCGTGCCTAACGGCTGGCGCAACGACGGTACCGAGCAGCTCGATGGCGTGGAGCACGCGATCGTGCGGCATCGGCCCCACCGTGAGCTGCGCGAGGAAGCGATCGTTGCGGAACAAATCGTGCTCGAAAAGCATCTTGTCGATCACTTCCTGTGCGCTGCCGACGAGGAGCGAGCCGCGGGGCGAGATGCCGATATGCACGATGGAGAAAGATCGCGGCTCGTCAAGGCCTCTCGTCGTTCAGCTCATGAGCCCAAAGCTCCACGATCTGCGGGGGATCCGAGTTGTAGTCACTGTATCGAAGCCAGGTGGGCTTCACTCGCACGTAGATCAGCCCGGGCCAGATCACGCGGCTCGGGCCGTCGGGAAAAACCGCGTAGTAGCTCTGCTTGAGCTGCTCGAGCTCCTCGCCGACCGGCTCGTCGGCGACGCCCTCGTATTGCACGGTGCGTTCGTCGGCTTTCTTCAGGCCGCCAATGACGAAAGCGAGCTTGGGATTGCTGCGAATGTTCTGTGCCTTACGCGTCGACGCGAGCGTATCGAACACGATTTCAAAGTTGTCGGTGATGGCATAGCCGACAACGGCGGCCTGTGGCGCGCCGTCGAGCGACGCGGTCGCTTGCACGGCGAGTCGGTGAGTGCGCAGGAAGGAAAGGATTTCGCTTTTGTTCATGGCCGCGGTCGACGAGCAAAAGAGCGCGCCGGTCAGGGCGCACTGAAGGGGCAGCGATCATCTAATCGATGAATCGGCGACGCTGGTCGGGCGTTGGCAGCAGGCAGGCGTCTGCTGCCAACTCGTGCCGGTGGCGAGCGATCCAGGCGTACAGCGCGTCGGAAACGAAACGTGGTAGCATCATGCCTAACGAACCAAGCAGCCCCCAGATGCCGCCGAGGTAGCGGGCAACGCGCAGCGCGCCGCGGGACTGCCACAGGAGATGCTCCGGCGAGGCGGACGTTGCCGGTTCATACCAGATCAGCGAGTCGATCGTCGCGAGCGACGGGTGACGAGCGCGAAGCGCCACGCCCAGCGCCCCTTCGAGACGGGCGAAACGAAGAGTGCGGCGATCGCGCTCGTGGCTCAGAACGAACTGCACCGACCGCGCACAGAACCCACAGGCGCCGTCGTAGAGTAGAATCGGTCCGCTATCGATGGCCGCGGCGTCAGCGGTTGAAGGGAAGCTCGTTGATCCAGTGATAGCCACGACTCAGGAGAAGAAACTTCGTCTCATCGATGCGATGCAGATGGACGTGCAGGGAGTCGGCACCGAGCAAGCCGTCGAGCTGAAGCTGCTCGTTGTGCGCTCCACTTCTCACGTACGTGAACGGGAACTTGGTGCTCGAATCCTTTCGTGTCGACAGCACGAATGTGTGCTTCACGCTGTCCGCCAGTACGCGGTAGCCGCGCGTCGAGTCGTTGAGTAGTCGGACCGATAGAAAGCCGGGATAGTTCGCGATCATTCGACGCCAGCGCACCGAGTCTCCCAGTAGCGGCGGAATCGCCTCGTGTCCGCGCACGAAGGAATCTACTTCCCATATGCCAAAGAGCGGCGGACGCGGTGCGTGTGCGCCAAACACCTTGCTGCTCTTGTACGAGGCCCAGAGTGGTGAGAGGACACCGAGGGCGACGAAGGCGGTCTTGAGTAGGGCAACTCGAAGGCGTCGACGTCGGCTCGACGACACAGGACCGAGATCGGCGGCCCGCACGGGGCGATTGAAGACGAAGACGTCGAGAAATCGACCGATGTCGGGCCAGAGCAGGAAGAATCCCATCAAGAACAGGTGCGACGAGTAGAGCTTCACCGGCACGTCGTACGCGAAGTTGATCATGACGACGTCGCTGAGCACGGCCATCGTCGCGAGCGCACCTAACGCGGTCGTGCGCCGGAAGAACAGCAGAAAGCCGCTCCCCATCTCGGCGAGGCCCGCGAAGAGATTGTACGCGTACGACACGCCCATCCACGACCAGATCACGCCCATCGGCGAGAAGTCGCCGAACGGCTCGACGAGCGTCGCCAGGCCGGGATCTGGAAACTGCGTCTTGATCACTTTGTACGCGCCGTAGCCAAGCATCGTGAAGGCGAGCGAGTAGCGAATGTAAACGCGGAGCCCGTGCGCCAATCGTGAATACGCCGTGTGCCTCTTGTCGACGAGCGACCAGGCCAGGGTGCCTGCCGCGGCGAGGAGCACGAACAGCAAGAGCTGGACGTAGTCGTAGGTCTTGTCGCCGCTGCCGCTCGGGAAGATGGTGATCGGCTTGGCCAGATGAAGGACACGCGCGCCGAACCACGGGACGAGTGCATTCCAGATCGCCGTATACCAGCCTTGCAACTTCCCGGTGAAAGGAATTGTGCCGAGCGGGAACGGGAGGTTGTAGAGGACGAGATAAGTAAACGCGAAACGAAAGCCCACCCGTCGACTGGCGCTCCACGCCGGTGGGGCATTGGCGTC
>DATBBP010000138.1:0-1998 GCA_036270935.1 Gemmatimonadaceae bacterium | reverse complement strand
GCGACGGCTGCTCGGCCAGCGGCGTCGGCGACGTGAGACGGCGCACGTCGTAGCCGAGAGAATGCAGGGTGAGAAACCAGATCGAGCCATCGGCGACGTTAGGCTCTGGAGCAATCGCAGCACCCGTCACGCGGGTGAGGGCGCGGGCAACTGGCGCGCCCGGCGTGGCGAAATCGAGCCGCTCGAGGTTGGGTGTTCCACCGCGATCGCTGACGACGACAAGCGACGTCGGTCCGAGCCAGGAGGGGTCGAAGCGATTTGCGCCGTCCTCAGGATCGACGAATCGCGGCAGACTGCCAGTCGCATCGAGCAAAGCGATCCGCCAGCGATTATCACGCTGGAGGGCCACCACGATTGTCCTTCCGTCTGGTGACCAGCGCGGTCGCGCGTACGACGTCAGTACATCGCCCGCCGCGACCAGTCGAACGGCTCCGCTCGTCAGATCGACGGTCACGACGTCGCAGTGGCCGCCGCGGCAACGGAGCGCGACAGCGCGTTGTCCATCCGGAGACGGATCGGCATCGCGAACATCGCCGTGATTCGTTAGGCGACGCACGTTACGGCGCTCGATATCCCAGAGATAGAGCTCTGGCTCGAGCGAGCCATCCGGCCGCCGGTTGGGACGCCACAGCAAGAGTCGCTTTCCGTCCGCGAGCCAACGAGGATCCTCGTAGCCTCGGCCGTCACGAGCCATGAGCGTCACCAGCGAGCGCTTTGGCAGGGGATAGATCCGGTGAGCCGCGACGTCCTGCGGGTCGCGCCGCAGCAGCCGCTCGCGTGCTTTCCGCTCGAGAGTGTCGGGCTCCGGCGTGGTGCTCCACACAACCACCCGTGGCAGAAGCCCGTGTGGCCGGAGCACGAGCGCTGCCAGCTTACCGTCCTTGGAAATGGTTGGATCGCCGGTGGCGCGTACCAGATGCTGTACCATCTCGCCCTGCACGAGCCCCACGCGCATGAGCGCACTGTCGATGCCGACGGCGTCGGCCGTCACCTCGGCGCGAAAGCGATCGTACAGGACGGCCGGCGCATCGCCGTACACGCCGGTGAACGCTTCATCGAAGCCGCGATTCACGCGCGCGGTGAGTCGTCGCCAGACGTCGACCAGGGACGAGTCACCGTTTCGCCGGGCGAGCCACTCGAGAAAGGCCGACCCTGCAAGATAGGCGAAATCGCCGCCTTCGAAATCGCTCCAATTGCTGAGCTGCGCGTAGTTAGGCAAGCGACCTTCGATGGCCCATTGCCGCAATGTCGCTGGACGCCAGACTCCGTGTGGACGTCCCGTGCCCGTGACGATGCCTTCGACGTAGGTTGCGTACCCCTCGATGACCCAGCGGGGCGATCGATACGCAATCGGACCGACAGCGAGTGGCGCGATACGCCACATTGTGCGTGTGAAGGGATTGCGCGAGGGTCTCGTTAGGTGGGCGATATGGCCGAACTCGTGTGTGGCGAGCATCTCGCCCCAGGTCCGAAATTGCCCGATGTCCTCGCGCGGGTCGGGTGGCGAGGCCCAAAAAACGATGACGGGATGATCGAGAATCGGGAACGCAAAGCCATTGGAGATGTCGAACGGGTCCTCGACGACGATTTGGACGCGCTGCGGAGGCGTGTAGCCGACGAGGCGGGTCACGGCGGTATCGACGGCCGGCAAGCGTGCAGCGACGAATTGCGCCCAGCTCGCGAGTCGCGACGGGTAGTGCAGGTCGAATTGACCGGCGTGCACCGTATGCCAGCTCAGCCAAGGCCGCTCGAAGAGTTGAGCAGCGAGAGGGCGCGTAATGAATCCGAGACAGAGCGTCGCGCCGAAGCAAAAGGCGCAGGCGCGCCTGAAAAGACAAAGGGACGGGCAGCGACGCCCGTCCCATCGAGTTCGGCGATCGCCGAGCATCACTCGCTCACCGCGAAGTGTTGCGCTCCGTCTGACGGTCTGTTCCGCGACCCCGCCGACGAGCGACAAAATCCATCAACCACGTTTGCGGGATGAGGAAGAGCGGCGTG
>DATBBP010000137.1:0-6490 GCA_036270935.1 Gemmatimonadaceae bacterium | reverse complement strand
ACCCCGCAGCTTAGCTCTCACCCCTCTGCGTTGCGGCCAGGATTTGCTTACGGCGATCGTCCACCTTCGCCGACTGCCGGACGTCCTGCATGAACATCTGCACGCGCTGCTGCTGGAGCTGCTGCATGCGCGTCTGCCGCTGTTGCGCGAGTTGCTTGACCCATGAGGCGCTGTCCGCCTGCACGCGCTTATCGACGCGCAGCACGAACACCGCATCGGAGGTCTTCACTGGCGCGCTCACCGCTTGAACCGGCAAGCCGAACGCCGCGCCGATCGCCTCGTTGAACTGACCGATCCCTGGCACGAATGTGCCGCGCGCGAACATCGGTGACTGTTGCACCTGGAGCTTTTCCTGCGCGGCCGCGGCATCGAGACCTTGCGTCGCCGCTGCGTCGGACAGCTTCAGTGCCGCTGGCATCAACTTGTCGATCGCGCGCTCCCGTGCGACGTCCCGCATAACGAGTGGTTTCACGTTCTCGAACTTCGGGTCGCCGCTCTCCGTGATGGAGTCGAGCCGAGCGAGATAGTAGCCGCTCTCGTCGTCGAACATTTCGCTCGTACTGCCTGGTCGCACGCCGCCGAACGCCCATGCGCTCACGCTCGGTATCGGACGTCCCTCGTATGCGGCCGGCTCGTCTTCCGTCGCGACGACCTTGAACACGGTCAACCCCAGCCTCTTGGCTGCCGTGTCCAGCTTCGCGCCCTGGTCGCTCCCTGCCGCGATCTTGGTCAACGAATCGGCTCTCCGATCGATGAGCGCTTCGTTCGAATCGCTCGGTTGAATCCGCAGCAGAATGTGGTGTAGCGAGATCGTGTCGCCCTTGCGCTCGTCGACGCGAATCAGGTGGTAGCCGAACTGCGTCAGTACTGGCTGCGAGATCTCGCCAACTTTGAGCGCGTATGCCGCCTGCTCGAATGGCGCCACGAAACGTCCCTTGCCGCCTTTGCCAAGATCACCGCCATTGGCGCCCGAGGCTGAATCGGCCGACTCTCGCTTGGCAACATCCTCGAACTTGGCTCCGCCAACGATCTCGTTACGGAGTGCGATCGCGTGATTGCGCACGGCCGCGCTGTCCGCGGGAGTGACAACGCGCGGAATCTCGAGCACCGACAACACGGCCCGGCCGGGACGACGGAAGTCCTCCTTGTGCTTGTCGAAGTACGCCTTCAGATCGGCGTCGGAAATGGTCTTCGAAAGCAGCGTGTCCGGCTGCGGACGGAATGCCACGAAGCTCACTTCGGCGCTATCGTGCTGATCTCGCCAGATGCGCCACAGCTCCGCGTCAGTCACATAGATCCCACTCGAGATCTGATCGAGCAGTTTGCGACGCGGAACTTCCGTGCGGTAATACTGCTCGAGGCCAGCGAGAAGGCCCGTCTGCTTCGCGTATGAGCTGGCGAGCAAGCGCTGGTACTTCTGAATATCGAACTGACCGTCCGTCTGGAGCTCCGGCGCGGTCGTCACCCACGGTGGCGGAGCGAACTTGGCGTACTCTTTTATCTCGTCGTCCGTGACCACGATGCCGCGGCGTTCGTACTCCTGTTGGAGGAGCACATCCATCACCATGCGGTCGAAAGTCGCGTTCTGAACGCGCCGAACCTCGTCCTCGGTCAGCGTGCGTCCGGAACGCTGCTGCTCTTGTTGGACCTCGTCCTGATACGCCTTGACGTAGTCGCTATAGAGGATGTCGTGGTGGTTCACGACCGCTACGGGCGTCTGTGAATTCACGGTCCCACGGCCGAGCAGTCCGGATGTCTGGGCGAAAAGAAAGCCACCGATGAATGCGAAGGCGATGATGCCCCACACTACGATGACAAAACTCGCGCTCCGCATTTGTCGCAGCACGCGGCGATACTCCTAAAAAAGTCGAGAAAAACGGCGGGTCGAAGCTGTGAAAGCTACGAGCAGCGATGAGGTAAAATCAAGTGAGCGCGGCACTTCCTGATTGACTTGTTCACTCGGCGGAATGTATTTTCACCTTCCCGCCAGCCCTTTCCTGACAAATCTCGCTCCCGCTCAATGGCCGGCCCTTCGCGTATCGACGAGCTCCGCAAAAAATTCGACGAGAATCCTCGCCGGTATTTCGCGCCCCTCGCCAACGAATACCGAAAAATCGGGGATTTCGAGCAAGCCATCTTCATTTGTCAGGAGTTTCTGCCGCAGCAGCCGGGCCACATGAGCGGCCACATCGTGTACGGCCAGGCGCTATTCGAGACTGGCCGCCACGATGATGCCCGTAGCGTTTTCGAGACCGCGCTCGCGCTCGATCCCGAGAACCTCATTGCGCTTCGGCACCTAGGCGATATCGCACGGGCGCGTGGCGACACTGAGACGGCACGTGCTTGGTACCTCCGAGTCCTCGAATCTGATCCACGGAACGACGAGATCGCCGGAATCCTGACTTCGCTCGACAACGATCCGGGCACGGCCGCGGCCGCGCCCTCGGCGGCGCCGCAACAAGCCGCCCCGTCCTCGTCCGGCGAAGCACACGGTGAGTCCATCACGCTGGAATCAGCGATCAGCTCGGCGGCGCCCGGTTCGGCCGCGGCGGCCACCGAGGCGGATCACAATCCATCGACTGCCTCGCCGGCACCGACAATTCCCGAGAGCACCTTCGACGACGTCGCCAAGCTCTTCACCGCGACGTCGCCATCAGGTCTGGCGAGCGGACCCCTCCAGCTCATTCATGAGGGCGAAGATCTCCTCGGACGCCCGGACGATCACACGAGCGCGGAAGCGCAGCCGATTCGCACGCCGGGACCCTCGTCAGGCTTCTCGCCGTTCGGCGGCGGGACGGAAGATGTCGCTCCGTCGGGCTTTCACGCGACGTTTCTCGACGGCCTAACGAGCGAAGCGCCTGCGGAACCTCCGCCGCCGGTAGAAGTCACGCCGCCGGCTGTCGTCGCGGAAGAAGCACCTGCGCCGGTCGCCGAGAAAATACCGGCTGCGCCCACCCCTCCCTCTCGCCCCGCCCCGCAGGCCTCAGCCGCGCAATCGCAGCCACAACCTTCACCCGAGCCGCCGGCTGCGCCGAGCGCCGACACAAGCACCGCCTTCGTCACCGAGACGATGGCCGAGTTATACCTGCAACAGGGCCATCGGGACCAGGCGCTCGAGGTCTACCGCAAGCTCGTCCAATTACACCCTAACGACGCAAACCTCTCGGCGCGCCTTGACTCGCTCGAGCGTACGCAAGCTGACCAACTCCGCGGCGTCGCCGCGATTCCTACACCCGCGCCCGCAGTCGTCGCCGATAGCGGTCCGACGATTCGCGAGTTCCTCGGTCTGATCGCAGAGTTTCGACCTCGCGGCAGCCGGCCGCCAGACGATTTGCCCGCGCCCGATCTCGCGACGGATGTTCGAGGGGCATCGTCGGCTTCGACGGTTGGCGGCTCTATTCACAACTTGTTCGCCGAGGCCGAGCAGCGCGGACCAGCCGATCAGAACAACCAGACAAACCACGACGCGATCGCCGCGTCGGCCGCGCACGATCGAGTGGAGGCGGAGCAACCGCTGCCAGGACGACCGGCGACTCCCGCCACCAACGAGCTATCGCTCGATCATGTATTTCGGCATGCGACGCCGGCCACCGGAGGCGGTGCGCAGTCGGGTTTTTCCTTCGACCAGTTCTTTTCGCAACAGGCGCAGAAAGACGTCGCTGCCGCTGACGCCGAACCCGCGAATGAAGCCGGTCCCGGGCAAGGCGACGACATCCAGCAATTCAATGCGTGGCTCGAGGGGTTGAAGAAGACGTGAGGATCGCGGTCATCAACGGTCCGAACCTCAATCTGCTCGGCGTGCGAGAGCCATCGGTCTACGGCACCGAGACGCTCGACGATGTCGAGCGACGGCTGCAAAGCGTGGCGCGAGAGCTCGGTGCGTCGCTCGAATTCGTGCAGCGCAACGGCGAAGGGGAGCTCATCGAATACATTCATGGACTGCGCGGCCGCGTCGACGGGGCGGTCGTGAACGCTGGGGCGTACAGTCACTCGAGCCTCGCCATCCGTGATGCCTTGACCGGCGTTGCCATGCCCTTTGTGGAAGTGCACATCACGAACGTCTACGCGCGCGAGCCCGAGCGCCGACACTCGATGTTGGCACAAGCGGCGGTCGGTGTCGTTTGCGGATTGGGAACGTACGGCTACGAGCTCGCGCTTCGCGGACTCGCGGCGAAATTGTCGATTGGCGCGCCCGCCGGAAGCGTCGCGCGTGTCTGATCAGCGTCCGCGGCGACTCGCCGCCTTGCTCGACGGCCTAACGGCTGCGCATGTCGACGCGCTGCTCGTCACCGGCCTCGCGAACGTTCGTTATCTCACCGGCTTTTCGGGCTCGAGCGCATTGCTGCTCGTGACGCAGCGCGAGAGTCTGCTGATTACCGATTTCCGCTACCAGACGCAAGCGGCCGATGAAGTCGGCAATGTTGCGAGAGTGTTGATCGAGCCGCAGAGCCTATGGGCAGGACTGTGGCAGCAGCTTACGCAGCTCGCCGGCGTGCAGGTGATCGGTTTCGAGTCTGCTCATCTCCTGCACCGCGATTTTCAGCGCTTGATGGAAGCCGGCGCGCGCTGGCAGTGGCGCCCGACGCTCGACCTCGTCGAGACGCTCCGTGAGCGAAAGGACGCGAACGAGGTGATGCTCATCGAGCGGGCCGCCGGCGTGGCGATTCGTGCGCTCCAGCGCACGCTCGCTGAGGTGCGCGTCGGTATGAGCGAGCTGCAGGTGGCCGGTGTGCTCGAGCGAGCGCTGCGCGACGAAGGCAGCGAGGGTTTTCCATTTCCCTCGATCGTCGCCTGCGGACCACGCTCGGCGCTGCCGCACGCGCGCGCGTCATCGGCGAAGATCCGCGATGGTGACATCTTGTTGATGGATTTTGGCGCCGAGGTCGAGGGCTATTGCGCCGACATCACGCGAACGGTCGTCGTTGGCCGCGCGACGGATGAGCAGCGCGAGGTTTATGATGTGGTGCGCAAGGCGAACGAGCAGGCGTCACAAGAGATCCGTGCTGGCATGACGGGTCGAGATGCCGACGCGATTGCGCGCGGATACATCGAGCGGCGCGGTTTTGGCGACTTGTTCGGCCACGGCCTCGGGCACGGCGTCGGGCTCGAAGTCCATGAAGCGCCTCGTCTTGCCCGCTCCGCCGACGGTGCGCTGGCCGAGGGTGCCGTTGTGACGATCGAGCCAGGAGTGTACCGCCCTGGATGGGGCGGCGTGCGCATCGAGGACGACGTCGTTCTGGACCCGGCGGGACCGCGTATCCTTACGCGATTCACGCGGGAACTGATCGAGATCAGGGGCTCCTAACCTCCACCCATCTATCCTTGATCGACCTTCGCTATGTGAAAAAGCTCATCGAGATGATCGATGAGTCGTCGGTGGACTCGATCGAGATCTCATCCGACAAAGGGATGAAGATCCGCATCTCCAAGAGTCCGCAGCAGCGCGGAACAGTGCAAATGGCGGCCCCGATGTCTGTTCCTGCCGCCCTGCTCCCAGCGGCTCCTGCGCGCCCGACGCCGACGGACGGGCAACTTGCGGTAAGCGAACCCGAAACGCCGGGTAGGGCAGAAGCGTCCAAGACACAGCTACTCGAAGTGAAGTCGCCGATGGTGGGGACGTTTTACCAATCGCCCGAGCCGGGAGCCAAGCACTATGTCGTTGTCGGAGACCGCGTGGCGAAGGGGCAAATCCTCTGCATCATCGAGGCGATGAAGATCATGAACGAGATCGAGTCGGAGTACGCCGGCGTACTCCGCGAAATCGCTGTGCAGGACGCGCAGCCCGTGGAATACGGCCAGGTGCTCTTCCGAATAGATCCTAATGGCTAGTCCAATGCGCGCTGCCGCTGCCACCGCCGCTGCCCCAGCGGCGGCTCAATCCGCTACCTCGGGCTTCAATTTCAAGTCCGTGCTGCAGGAGCTGATTCAGCGCAACGCGTCGGACTTGCACCTCAAAGTCGGCCGTCCGCCAACGCTTCGCGTCAACGGCGAGCTCGACCCACTCGGTCGCCCGCCATTACGTCCAGAGGACCTGAAAGCGCTGGCTGAACAGCTTATGACGCCGCGCCAAGTAAAGCAGTTTGCTGAAGAGAAGGAATGCGACTTCGCGATCGGCGTTCCCGGCATCGGCCGATTCCGCGTCAACGTGTACCAGCAGCGCGGCTCTCTGTGCTACGCGATGCGCGCGATCCCGTACCAGGCGCGAACAATAGCGGAGCTCAACCTGCCGCCTGTCCTCGAAGAAATTGCAATGAAGCCGCGCGGCCTCGTGCTCGTTACAGGCATCACGGGGTCGGGAAAGTCCACTGCGCTTGCTGGAATGATCCAGCATGTGAATGAGCACCGGCGCGCGAACATCATCACGATCGAGGACCCGATCGAGTTCCTGCATCGCGACATCAACTGCCACATCAATCAACGCGAAGTCGGCACGGACACCGCCAATTTCGCACAGGCACTCCGACGCGTCTTGCGACAGGACCCGGACGTC
>DATBBP010000136.1:0-5152 GCA_036270935.1 Gemmatimonadaceae bacterium | reverse complement strand
ATCGGCGTACTGGGAGGAGTCCATAGGCGGCAGTGGCACGTGGCGAGCGATGAGTGGCGAGTACGTCCGAATTCACTCGCCACTCGTTACTCGTCACTCGCCACTCATCCGAGAACCCGTTGCACCGCTTCGAGGACCCGCGACGGCTGAAACGGCTTCACGACGAAGTCTTTCGCGCCGGCCTGAATCGCCTCGACGACCAGTGCTTGCTGGCCCATGGCGGAGCACATCAGGATTCTCGCTAACGGATCATGCTTGCAGATCTCGCGCACGGCATCGATGCCGCCCATGTCGGGCATCACGATGTCCATGGTCACGAGATCAGGGCGGAGCTGCTTGTACTTCTCGACCGCCTGCACGCCCGTCTCCGCCTCGCCGACAACCTCGAATCCGGCCTGGCTGAGTATGTCGCCAACCATAGTCCGCATGAAGATCGCGTCGTCACAGATCAAAACCGTGTGGCTCAAGGAACCTCCTAGGAAAGCAGGACCTGCCTGACGAGTGAGTGGATATCGAGGAGGATGACCGTCCCGCCGTCCACGTGCGCAAGACCACGCACGGCATCGTTGCCGGCGCTGTCCGAAATGACATCGTCGTCTGACGCACCGACGACGCGTACATCCATGACTTCCTCGACCGCGACGCCAACGAGGCGGGCATTGCCTGGAATCGCGACGAGCATGATTGAACCATTCTCCGCCACGCGCTCGCGCGTTGCGTCGAGAAGTCGACCGAGGTCGAGCACCGTGACGATGGTACCGCGGAGATTGATCAAGCCCGAGACGAAAGTCGGAGCGCCCGGCAAGCGCGTCGCCTGGCGCAAGGGAACGATCTCGCGGATATCGTCGATGTCGCAGCCGTAGACCGCGCTTCCCACCCGGAACAACAATGTCCGCCGCGCCACGGAGTTGGGCGCGCCGCCGTTTACGACATTCGGCTCAAGAGTGGAGCTGGTAGAAGCCAAAGTACTCCAGCGGATCGAGGTCGCCTGCAAGTGCGTCGTCGGGAAGACTGCCCTGTGCAATGGCGGCCAGCGCTCGGCGGAGATCCTCCGGCAGTGGTGAGCGAATGTCGATCTCCTTCCCACTCACCGGATGGCGAAACTGCAACCACGCGGCGTGCAAGAAGTGTCGACGCGGTGGTAGTTGAACGAGCCGGCGCCCTCCGCCTCCGCCGTACGTGTCATCGCCCACAACCGGGTGCCCGATCGCGGCGAGATGCACGCGAATCTGATGCGTTCGCCCAGTGTACAGGTGCGCCCGCAGCAAATCAGCGGAGTCGAAGCGCGCCAGCCGGGTGAAGTCCGTCCGCGCCGGCCGTCCCTTACTGACGATCGCCATGCGCTTTCGGTCTCGCGGATCGCGAGCGATTGGCTTCTCGACTGTAATGCGATCTTCGGCGAGGTGCCCCCACGCAAACGCCGCGTAGCGACGCACGATTCGGCGGGCCTGCAGCTCGGCACCCAATACTCGATGGGCCCTGTCTGTCTTGGCGACGAGCAGGAGCCCGGACGTTTCCTTGTCCAGCCGATGGACGATCCCCTCCCGCCCTTCGGCACTTCCCTCGGAGAGCTGCGCTCCTCGACCCTTCAGCGCATTCACAAGGGTCCCCGACCAGTTGCCGGGCGCCGGATGTACGACCATGCCCGCCGCCTTGTCAACGACCAGAACGTCGTCGTCCTCGTAAACGACGGAGAGTGGAATCGACTCGGCGAGCACGGCGCGCGATGGCGGCGGAGGAACGACGATCGTTATGCGTTCGCCCGCACGCGGCCGGTAGCTCGCCTTTTCGCGGCGTCCCTCGACGGTAACGCGTCCATTGGCAATCAGGGTCGCCGCCTGATTGCGAGACACGTCCAACTGACCGGCGACCAGCAGGTCGAGCCGCGGTGAATCGTTAGGTGCGAAGAGCTCGTAGGCGGTTGCGGCGGAGTCGTCGCCGCGCGCACCTCCGGTCACGTTCCAGTCCGCTCTTCGACAGGCTCCCCCTCCGTCTTCGGCCTGGCCGGCCGAGCCGCACTCGGTCGTGCTTCTTCGTGCCAAAGCACCCAGGCGAGCAGCAACGCGCCGATCGTCACCGCCGAATCGGCGACATTAAACGTCCAGAACCGCACGAAGCCGACGCCGATGTCGATGAAGTCGACGACGCCCTGACCGTTGGTACGAAGACGATCCATGAGGTTACCGAGCGCGCCACCCCACGCGAGCCCTAACGCCAGCGCGCGCAGGCGGTCGCCAGGCGCGGTCTGCCGATAGAGCCGCCACAGAATGTACAGCGCGATGACTGCGAACGAACCAAAGATCCACGGCGAGTGGCGGCCCAGCGTCATGCTGAAGGCCGCGCCGCGATTGTACACGAGCGTAAAGCGGACGACGTCGCCGATGACCCGGTGCGGCTCGCTCGGAATGAGGAAGTGCTGGATGAGCAACTTCGTAATAACGTCGAGCGCGACGACGACGAGAGCGGCGCCCCAGAACACTCGGCCGTTCGATGAAGTGGTCATCAGCGAACAGTAACTAGGTTGGTAGACCGAGGCTGCTACGCGCGCTCGAGCGCCGGCCCTGCTTGCCGACGCTCAGACTTCACCAGACTCGCGCGCTATCGACCCTGCGGAGACCGGCGCGACCTCGCCCGCGAGATCCCGATCCTCCTCCCACAGCACCCACGCGAGCAGAAACGCGCCGAAGCTCACGGCCATGTCGGCAACGTTAAACGTTGGCCACCGCGTGATCTCGCTAACGCCGACGTCGATGAAATCGATGACACCCTTCGCCGACGCCACACGATCGATGAGATTGCCGATCGCGCCGCCGCACACGAGCGCGAGCGCAATCACTCGTGAGGCATCACCCGTGCGCGTGCTCCGATACAGACGTGCGAGAATGATCAGGGCCACGATCGTGAGCCCCATGAAAATGAAACGCGAGTAGAGGCCAACGTTCAGTCCGAACGCCGCGCCCGGATTCCGAACAAGCGCGAGCCGGAACCATTCGCCGAAAACGGTCCGCGGCGTTCCCCTCTCGTAGAGCGCGGCCACGGCGAGCTGCTTCGTGATGAAGTCGCTCGTCGTCACCAGGACCATCACTGGCCAGAACAGCGCCGCATTGCTACTTCTTCGCATCTTCCTCACGCTGCTTGCAGTCTATGCAGTATCGCGCATGGGGTAGCGCATCGAGCCGTTCGAAGGCGATCTCCTGCCCACAGTTGTGACACTTACCGAACGAATCTGGATTGCGATAGAGGCGCCGGAGCGCCTCGTCGATGTGCCACAGGAACCGACCCTCCTGACTAGCGAAAAGAAATGCCTTTTCGCGCTCCATCGCATCGGTACCTTGGTCCGCCATGTGGAAGGAATAGCTGCTTAGGTCGCCGTCCGCAGACTGCGGCGTGTTCCCGAAAGCCTCGTCGGCGCGGCCAAGCTCTTTCAGCACGCGACGACGCTCCTCCAGCAATCGCTTCTCGAAATGCTGGAGGTTTTTCTTGGTCATCGGCTTGGGCTTCTTGGCGCTGTTTGTCGTTGGCATCGCTACTGTATCCTGGTGAAGGCCACGCGAATCACGACCTCATCAAGGTCGAACTCCTGCATGGCGTCATAACGATCTGAGAGCTTGTCACGGAAGACGAGCTCGGTTGCCAGCACCTCCGATGCGATCCAGTCGCCGTGAGCGTCGATCACCGCGCGAATCTCATCAGATCCACCCACGGTCAATGCGATGCGATCGCTGACCGCCAATGATGCCTCCTTTCGCATACGTTGTACCCGGCTAATGAGCTCTCGTGCGAGCCCCTCGCGTCTCAACTCCAGACTAACAGTCGGGTCAATTGCCGCGAAGAATCCGCCATCCTCTTCAACGACGAGTGCGCCCGACGCGCGCCGAATGATAGCAATATCCTCCTGATCCAACGCGTGGGTCTCACCATCAACGGTGACGACGAGCGGCTCGCCACGAAGGAACAGACGCAGTTGCTCGCTCGAGAAGGCCTTGATTGCCTCAGCCGCCAACGGCGTCTTTTTACCGAACTTCTTACCCAGGGAACGGAAGTTCGGTTTCGATTCCAGCGTCACTAGTGCGTCTGCAGACGAAGCGAAATCGATCTGCTTGATGTTCAGCTCAGCCCGCAGTAGCGGAACCAACGGCTCGAGCGCGGCTTCGTCGACGTTCGGCGCGACGCAGACCAGGCGCGACAGCGGCTGCCGCACCTTGATACCCGCTTGCTCTCGCGCCGCCCGACCCAAGCGAGCCAATGTTCGCGTTGCCGACATAGCCGTCTGGAGACCCGCGTCTGCAACGAAACCTGCTCCACGCTCGACGACAAACGGCGCAAGGTGGACCGAAGTTCCCACGAGCTGCCGATGGATCCAATCGCTTGCGAAGGGTGAGAATGGGGCGAGCAGGCGGCAAACGGACACGAGCACCTCGTGTAACGTGGCGAATGCGGCCCGATTGTCCGCGGCGTCGACCTCGTAAAAGCGTGACCTGCTGAGTCGCACGTACCAGTTCGACAGATCATCATCGACAAAGGCGATGATCGCGCGCGACGCGTCGGTGGCCTGATAGCGGCCAAGCGCATCGTCGACCGCCCGCTCGACGGCGGCGAGACGGGCGAGGACCCAGCGGTCGAGTGGCGGCCGCTGCTCGATAGGAGGATCGAGCTCGGACGGCGCCCACCCAAAATTCGCGTACTCCGCGAAAATCCCGCTGTAGATGTTCTTGAACGTGAGAAGGAAACGTCCCGCTTGTTCACGAATGACTCGCTCGTCGAATCGGCGCGGGACCCAGACATTGCTCGAGGCGACGAAGAACAGGCGAACTGCATCGACGCCGTGACGCTCGATCACCGTCCACGGATCGACGATGTTCCCCTTGCTCTTCGACATCTTCAGCCCCTCGGCGTCGAGCACCTGGTCGTTAACCACGACCGCGCGATAGGGGGCGCTCTCCTTCACATCGGTCCGGTCGCCGCTATTCGATCCACCGGCAGTTCGCTCGAGCTCCAGACCGGTCGCGATTGCGAGCAGCGAATAGAACCAACCTCGCGTCTGGTCCACGCCTTCCGCGATGAAGTCCGCCGGGTACTGCTTGGTGAAGCGCTCGCGGTTCTCGAACGGATAGTGCCATTGCGCAAATGGCATGGATCCCGAGTCGAACCA
>DATBBP010000135.1:0-1783 GCA_036270935.1 Gemmatimonadaceae bacterium | reverse complement strand
AGCCACCCCGTCCGAAAGACTTTCACAGTTCTTACACACCACCTCCGTTGTCCCGCTGCATCCCCCGCCACATGATATCTCGGTGTCCCCTTTCCGACTTCCCTCCTCCCTTCGCTTCCGCGTCCCTCTCGTCGTCTTACTCGCGAGCATCGGCCTCACCGCGTTCGCCGTTTTCGACGCACAGCGCACAGTGCGGTCGCAGCAAGAGGTGACGGAGCGCGCGTTACGGGAATACGCGACCTTCGCCGCCTGGAGCTACGCGCAACACCTCAACGAGGCACTCACCGCGCTCCTGCGTGAATCGCTCGGCGCGGTGAACCACGGGGACGGCATGCACACCTCGCCGCGCGTGCCCGATGCCCGCGACCTTGCCCACTACCTCCCTTGGGATGCCGGCTGCATGTGCCATCGCGCGCGGAGCGGACCGAATCCGTCGACCTTTTTCGCGCTGAAGATCGGCTCCGAAAAGCTCGACGTCGGACTCAACTCCCATCCCGATCCCATCCACGGATGGGAAGTCGATCGACCAATGCCCGAGCCCCTCGCGATGGGATTCTCCGGCAACTACTCACGCGCCGAGACGAAGTATCTCGTCGATACGTTGACGCGACGCATTCGCGCCGCGGGCCAACCCGATCACGGCTACACGCTCGTCGTTGGTGAGACGGACGAAGGTCCGATGCTCGCGGCGTACACGTTGATGCCGACATCGTGGGGCGACACGCTGGTGTACGGCGCGCGATACTCGACGACAGCGCTGTCTGGCTTGCTCTCCAGCGTGCTCGATGGCAACGGCCTGTTGCCCTCGACCTTCACCGAGGGACGCCGCAATCGTGACGTGCTCGCGGTTCGTATCAGCGACCATTCGGGTCGCAGGATCTTTGATTCGGCTCCGGGCCTCACGTCACCGCTCGAGTCGCATATCGAGCTTCCGAGTCGAGCCGGCGCACTCGGCATCGACGCAATCATACGACCCGAAGTTGCAGGAACGCTAATCATTGGTAGGCTGCCCGCATCTCGCTTGCCAATGTTATTCGGCGTACTCGGCCTCGCGGGCGCGCTTGCGATCGTCGCCGTGGCGCAGCTGCGACGCGAAGGCGAGCTAGCGCGGCTGCGCGCCGACTTCGTCTCGAACGTCTCGCACGAGCTCCGGACGCCGCTCGCGCAGATCAAGCTGTATCTCGAGACGTTACGCCTCGGCCGGGCCAAGACCGAAGCCGAGCGCGATTGGTCGCTCGGGCACATCGATCGGGAGACGACCCGCCTCCACTTTCTCGTCGAGAACGTCCTCCGCTTCTCGCGCTTCGGCCGCAGCGAGGCGACGATCGCGACAGCGGTTGATGTCGGAGACGAAGTCGAGCGCATCGTCGAGGAGTTCCGTCCGCTCGCGGCATCGCGACGCGTGTCCATCGCGTGCGACATCGGAGCGCGGCCGACGCTCGCGATGCGCCCCGAGGCGCTTCGTCAGATTCTGCTCAATCTGCTCGACAACGCAGTGAAGTACGGACCGAGCGAGCAGACGGTGCGCATCTCGCTGGCGCAGCGCGACTCCGACGTGCAGTTGAGCGTCGCCGACGAAGGCCCGGGTGTACCCGTGCGCGAGCGCGAGCAGATCTGGACGCCTTTCATGCGCGGCACCGCGGCGCGTGCGAAAGGCGGCAGCGGCATCGGCCTAACGATTGTGCGGGAGGTCGTCGAGCAGCATGGCGGACGCTGCTGGGTCGAACCGATCGTGCCGTCGGGCGGCGCCCGCTTCGTCGTTACACTGCCGCTCGAGCCGACG
>DATBBP010000134.1:0-1921 GCA_036270935.1 Gemmatimonadaceae bacterium | reverse complement strand
AGTGCGGTATCGCGGTCGACCGGCACGCCCACCTTCGCCTGAGCTTTCGCGGTGCGAGGGAGCGACATGGAGAAGCGCGCCATCACGTACTGAATCAATCCACTGCAATCGAATCCGCGCTGCGGCGTCTCGCCGCCGTGGCGATAGCGCGTACCGATCTGCGCGCGGGCGAGTGCGACGATCGAATCGCGTAGCGACATCGCCGAGGCGCTCATTCCCTCGAGCATCGGTATTTTCGCCTGGGCCGACGCCGGGCGAGCAACGGCAACGCATAACAGCGCGATGAGCACGACGACCCTGCGCCAGGGGCGTAGAATCGATATGCGGCGCATTATGAGTTGGTTCATGCGTCACCTCAGGCGTTTAACCGGCTCCGTGCAGATGACGAATCATCTGCAGCGGCGGAACATTGCGGCCCAAGCTGCCAATGTCGCGCAGCTATGTGCTGTGACCGGCCGCACATGCTGTTCGCTGACGCTCACAGCCTGTGCGCTCGTTCTCGTTATCGAATGCCTAAAACCTTGTGCGTTTGGAGGCTGAGCCGCCAACGCGGGTGGAGCTGACAGTATCGAACGGCTGCACTTGTATTATCGGCGAGTGCGGGGCCGTCCATAGGCTGTAGAAAAAAGTGCGCGAAATCCAGTGTCTCGAATCTTTCCGGTTCAGCACCTACTTGTGGATAGACAAGCTTCAACTCATTTCCGTTGCATAGTATCAAATCCGCACGGGCTTTCGGACTGACACAGATCCAGTCGACGCCCGCAGGTGGAAGCCTCGTGCCGTTCGTCTCGATCGCCACCTGGAAGCCGCGTTCGTGGAGCGCAGAAACTAATGGCGCATCGAGCTGGAGGAGCGGCTCGCCACCTGTGCAGACGACAAAACGGTGATCTCGGTTGCACTCCGCAGGCCAGCAGCGTTCGATCGCTTCGGCCAAATCGCCAGCGCTGGCAAATCGTCCGCCGTCGTTCGAGACGCCAACGAAGTCAGTGTCGCAAAATGAGCAGATCGCCGTCGCGCGATCCTGTTCGCGACCCGTCCACAGATTGCAACCAGAGAAGCGACAGAACACCGCGGCGCGGCCGGTGTGAAATCCCTCGCCCTGCAGGGTGAAGAAGATCTCCTTGACAGTGTAGTTAGGCATAACGAGCGGGATCCGGTGCGCCAGCCGCCGCAAATGCCGCGAGGCGCAGCTGGCATGCGTCGCAGCGTCCGCATGCCGCGCCATTCGGCGATGGATCGTAGCAGCTGGTCGTCATGCCGTAGTCTACGCCGAGGCGCATCCCGAGCTCGATGATTTCGCGCTTCGTTTGATCGATGAGCGGCGTGCGAATGCGGACCGGCGTCGTGCCCTCGACGGCACCTCGCGTCGCCAGATTGGCCATGCGCTCGTACGCGGCGACGTACTCGGGTCGACAATCGGGATAGCCCGAGTAGTCGACGGCGTTCACGCCAATGAATATGTCAGAGCAACCGAGGACCTCCGACCACGCGAGCGCGTACGACAAAAAAATCGTATTCCGCGCGGGCACATACGTAATCGGTATTCCGCGACTCATTTCGTCGAGTGGACGGTCTTTCGGAACCGCGGTGTCGCTCGTGAGCGCGGAGCCGCCGAACGTTCGCAGATCGATGTCGACGACGATGTGATCGCGCACGCCGAACGCGCGCGCAACGCGGCGCGCCGCCTCGATCTCGATGGCGTGCCTCTGCCCATAGCGGAACGTCATCGCATGAGCGACGAATCCCTCCTCGACCGCGTACGCGAGGAGTGTCGTCGAATCGAGTCCGCCGCTGAGCAACACCACCGCCGGCGCGCCCGTCGCGCGAGCGGCTGCGTTCATCGAAGGGCCTGCTCGAAGTCCTCGATCAGATCGTCCACGTTCTCGAGGCCGACGGATAGCCTGAGGAGATTCTCGGGTGC
>DATBBP010000133.1:0-3883 GCA_036270935.1 Gemmatimonadaceae bacterium | reverse complement strand
CGCACCGCCCGTACGAATCCCCGAAAGCCACGCTTCGCGTGCACCAGCAAGCGCCGGTATTCGGGATACGTCCAGACGAAGCGTTTTCTTGCTCGCCTTGGCGATGTGATTCGCATGGCCGATCAGACCGAAGCCGGTGACGTCCGTCGCGCAGGTCGCACCGACGACAAGCGCTGCCCGACTGGCGTCGCGATTCAATTCGACCATCGACGCGATGAGTAGGTCGAGCTCCTTCGCGGACAGGCGGTCATTCTTCGCAGCAGTCGCGAGGATGCCTGTGCCAATCGGTTTGGTGAGAAGGAGCTTGTCGCCAACGGTTGCGCCGGCGTTGGTGAGCAATCGCCTTGGATCAGCACGACCAGTGACGGACAAACCGTATTTCAACTCTTCGTCGATGATCGTGTGCCCACCGACGACGACTGCGCCAGCTTCGTGCACTTTGTCTTGCCCACCGCGCAGGATTTCGGTGAGAACCGTTATCGGCAGCTTACCCGAGGGAAACCCGACGATGTTGAGCGCCGTGAGCGGCTCCCCACCCATGGCATAGACGTCGGAGAGCGCATTGGCGGCGGCGACCTGTCCGAACGTGTACGGATCGTCCACGATCGGCGCGAAGAAGTCGACAGTCTGGACGAGCGCGAGATCATCGGACAGCACAAAAACCCCCGCATCGTCGAAGGTTTCGCGGCCGACGACGAGGCGCGGATCGGGCCGGTGTGGGAGCGCGGCGAGCGCCCGCGTGAGGTCACCCGGACCCAACTTGGCGGCTCAACCAGCGCAGCGCGCGAAGGCCGTTAGGCGAAACAGCTCGTCGCGCGTGTGGTTCGAAGTCACGTTGACGTTTGAGCGGGAGTGATTGACGTTAGGCGGCTACGTCGCCGCCGACACCTTTGCTACTCGTTAGGAGCGGCGCGGCAGCGCGGCGACGGCGTCGATCTCGACGAGCACGCCGCGCGGGAGCGCGGAGACCTGCACCGTCGAGCGCGCCGGTCGGGCCGTGCCGAGCGCTCGCGCATACACCTCGTTCACGCGAGGGAAATCGTTCATGTCCTGAAGGTAGACGGTCGTCTTCACCACATCGCTCCACGATGCACCCGCGGCGTCGAGAATGGCCTTCAGATTGGCAAGCACACGCTCGGCCTGAGCGACGACGTCGCCAGCGACGATCTGTCCCGACGACGGATCGAGCGCGATCTGGCCCGCGGTGAAGAGAAATCCATTGGCAGCGATTGCCTGCGAATAGGGCCCGATGGCGGCGGGGGCGTTGTTCGTCTGCACAGGCGTTAGGCTCACGAGTGTTTCTCCTTCCGGAAACGAGGGTGCACGGAGGCTTCGCGCTGATGATAGTCCGGTCCAGAAGCTTCCTGAAGTGCGTGGTGATACCTAAGTGGCCTGCGGGGCGTCGAGCGCAAAGAGCCGACGCGCGTTTTCAGCGACGTGTGCGCCGAGTACGCCAGGTGTTACGTCACGGGCGGCGGCGAGTCGCGCGACGGTGAGGCCTACCCACGCCGGCTCATTCCGCTTGCCGCGGTGTGGCACTGGCGCGAGGTATGGCGAATCGGATTCAGCGAGGAGCCGATCATCGGGGATCATTCGGAGGAGCTCGTCGTCCGTCCAGTTCTTGAAGGTGACGATGCCGCTGAATGAGACGTACCAGCCAGCGTCCAGCGCGTCCGTCGCGAGGGAACGAGATCCCGTGTAGCAGTGCAACACGCCAACGACGCCGCGTCGTGCGGCGGAGATTACGAGCGTTCGGGTGTCATCTTCGGCATCGCGGGTGTGTGCGACGACCGGAAGGCGAAGACGCTGCGCCAAATCGAGCTGCGCGGCGAACGCCTGGCATTGCGCTTCGCGTGGTGAGTTGTCGTAGTGGTAGTCGAGTCCGCACTCGCCAACGGCGCGCGCGCCAGAGCGAAGGAGCGCCTCGAGGCGTTCGAGGTCGCGCTCGGGTGCAAACGACGCCGCATCGTGTGGATGAATGCCGGCTGTCCAGTGAACGAAGCCACGATGCGCGTTGGCGATCATTTGTGCCCGGGTGGCTGCGTCGATCGATTCGCCAATGCAAACGATCGCCTGAGCGCCGGCCGAGCGCGCGCGCGCGATGACGTCATCGCGATCCGCGTCGAATGCGGGATCGGCGAGGTGTGAGTGGCTATCGATGAAGAGAGGCATCAAAAAGAAAGAACCGCCGTCGATGCGGCGGTTCTCCCGTGCAACCTGCTCGTTCGATTACCACTCGCGTTCAGCGGCCGGCAACAGCGCTCTCCGCTCGCGACCGCCGACGGTCCTCGGCGACGGCGCGCGCGGCGCCCTTTCCCTCGGCGCCACTCGGACGAGGCCACTTGCGCTCGATCCAGAGCAGCAGTGCACCGGCGACGTAGATGGAGCTGAATGTTCCAGTGAAGATACCGAACGCCATGATCCAAGCGAACGGTCGAATCACTTCACCAGCGAAGAAGAGCAGCGCGAGCGTCGCCGCGAGTGCGGTGGCGTGCGTCAACACCGATCGCGGCAGCGTTTCGTTGATCGAGCGATTCAGCACATCCCGCAGCGACTCCTTGCGCTGTTTTCGCAGGTTCTCACGGACTCGGTCGAAGATGATGATCGTGTCGTTCAGCGAATAACCGATGACCGTGAGGATTCCGGCGACGACGGTGAGCGATATCTCGAGCCGCAACATCGCCATGAACGCGAAGGTCGTGAGGACGTCGTGAGCCGTCGCGACCACGGCCGCGAGACCAAAGCGCCACTCGAAGCGAATCGCGAGGTAGATGAGCGTCACGAGGAACGAAAGCAACACGGCGATCTCGGCGTTCCGACTCAGCTCGTCGCCGACGCGTGGACCGACGAACTCGCTGCGGACGAACCTCACGTCATTGCCGTAGTGCTTCTGGAGCGCGGTCTTGATGATGGTCGCCGTCGTGTCGCTGGCGGCACCGGAAGCAATATTGACGGTACCGTGCGGCTGTGCGCGAACGGTGTAGTCCGTGTCTGAACCGAATTTCGTAATCTCAGAATTCGGGAAGCCGGCCTGGTCGACGACCGCGCGGATATCGTCGACGTGCGGAGGCTGATGGAACTGTAGCTGTACGAGCGTACCACCGGTGAACTCGATGCTGCGGTTCACACCATGAATCGCGAGGAAGCCAAGACCGATGATGATCCAGGCGATCGTGAGAATCGCCGCCTGCTTCCAGTACTTAATGAAGTCGTACTTCGTGTCGTGAAGAATACGTAGCATGGGCAGCCCTTAGATGCTGAGCGTCTGGGCGCCGCGCGAGCGGTTCAGCCAGATGATGTAGAAGGTGCGCACGACGAAGATCGCCGTGAAGAGAGATGCAGCAATACCGGCGATCAGCGTAACGGCGAAGCCCTTAACCGGCCCTGTTCCGTACTGATATAGCACGGCGGCGGTGAGGATGGTTGACACGTTCGAGTCGACGATGGCCGGCCGCGCATGGCGAAAGCCCTCGTCGATCGCTGTGCGCACGGTTTTTCCGCGGTCGAGCTCCTCTCGTATCCGCTCGAATATCAGCACGTTCGCATCGACGGCGATACCGATGGAGAGCACGAAGCCGGCAAGGCCAGGCAGCGTGAGCACCGCGTCGAAGCCGGCGAGAATCGCGAGCGTGTACAACACGTACAGCGCCAGCGCCGCGACGGCGAGCGCGCCAGAGAAGCGGTAGTAGAACAACATGATGAATACGACGACCGCGATCGCGATCGCGCCGGCGCGGAAGCCTTTGTTGATTGAATCCTGACCGAGGCTCGGCCCAATGTTTCGAACTTCCGCAACACGGAGCGGAACGGGGAGTGCGCCGGCGCGAAGCACGAGCGCGAGGTCCTGTGCGTCGCGAATATCACGGCCCTGCCCCATCGTGAT
>DATBBP010000132.1:0-2712 GCA_036270935.1 Gemmatimonadaceae bacterium | reverse complement strand
GTTGGGCTGTATGGCATCGGGATTCTCATTCTGATCCTCTACCTGGCGCCACAACTGCTCACCTACTGGCTGCATCCGGCGAACGTGACGGCGCGAGCGCTACTCGGCGCGGTACAAGGCACCCTGCTTCCCTCTGCTTCGCGGTGGCTGCAGTGACGACGACTTTCTCGCCATCGAGCGACGTGCCATCGTCCTCGTTCGCCGTCGAGTTGCCTCAGTTCTCGGGACCACTCGATCTCTTGCTCTCGCTCATTCGGGAGGAGCAGGTCGACATCTACGATATCCCGATCGCGCGCATCGCGCAGCAGTTCGTTGAGCGCATTCGCACGTTGCCGCTCAACGATGCGGCCGAGTACCTCGAGATGGCCGCCAGACTGCTTCGTATCAAAGCGCAGATGCTCCTGCCCGTCGGGGAGCAAGAGCAGTGGGAGGATCCGCGAGCCGAGCTCGTTCGCCGGTTGCTCGAGTATCAACAGATGCGCGAGGTCGTCGATCTCCTCGAGCGACGCGGCGAGGAGCACCGCAATCAATTCGCGCGTGCATATCTGCCCGCTCAGCCGGCCCCCCCGCAGGCACCGCTTGCGCTATCGCTGGTCGAGCTGCTCGCCGCGGTGGATCGTGTGCTCCGCGCCGCGTCCCGTCCCGACATGCACGACGTCGTACCGCGTGCATTGGATGTCCCCGGCGCGATCGAAATCATTCGCGCGGTGCTGGCGCTTCGTGCGTGCGCGCTGCTGAGTGATATCATCCCGAACACACGGGAGCCGTGGCAAGTCCTTTCGCTGCTGCTTGGATTGCTGGAGCTCGCGAGAGTCGGAGAGCTCCGTGTTCAGCAGCCGCGCCCATTCGGAAACGTCGAAATCACTCCCGCCGCACCCACAGCTGCCCGTGACGCCGCTAGCGAAGCTGCTTGAGGCCGCGCTTTTCGCGAGCGCGCGCCCGATCGCCACAGAAGAACTCGCGGCGCTCTCGCCCGATGAATCGCCAGCGGCCCTCGCCGCGGCGATCGACGAATTGCGCGAGCATTACGACGTCGACGGGCACGGCGTCGAGCTGCAGGAGATCGCCGGTGGTTGGCAGATTCTGACGCGCGCCGAGTACACGGAGGCAATCGAGCGCGCTCAACTCGCGGCGCGTCCACAGCGCCTTTCCGCTGCGGCACTCGAGACACTCGCGATCATCGCCTATCGACAGCCGATCAGCCGCGCCGAGATCGAAGAGATTCGCGGCGTCGCGATTGGCGGTGTGTTGAAGTCTCTTCACGAGCGTGGTCTCATCGACGTCGTCGGTCGAGGCGAAGGGCTGGGGCGTCCATTGATGTACGGAACGACATCGGTGTTCCTCGAGCACTTCGCGCTGCGGCACCTCGAGGAGTTGCCACGCGCCGACGAACTGGCCATCGCCTTGCGCGTTCCCGCGCCCGCGTCCATCCCGGAATAGAGCTCGCTCGTGGCCGAGCCGATGCGCATTCAGCGTGCGCTTGCGCGCGCGGGTGTCGCCTCGCGGCGGCACGCAGAAGAGCTCGTGGCGGCAGGCCGTGTAACAATTAACGATCACGTCGCGCAGATCGGCGAGACCGTTCATCCGGATCGCGATCGGATCGCAGTCGACGGGCGGCGTATCGGTGCCATCGCCACCAGTACCCACGCGACCTGGCTCGTGCTCAACAAGCCGCCCGGCGTGATGACGACGCGCTCGGATCCACAGGAGCGTCGCACCGTTTTCGATCTCGTTCCCGACGCACCCGGCCTCACCTACGTCGGTCGTCTCGACTATCTCACGGAAGGTGTGCTCTTGCTCACCACCGACGGCGACGCGGCGCACCGGCTAACTCATCCGAGTCGTGAGATCGAGCGAGTGTACGTCGCCACGGTGCGCGGGGATGGACGAGCGGCCGCGTTGCGTGTGCGCGAAGGAGTCGAGCTCGAGGACGGTATCGTGTTGCCGCGAGCGGTGGAGAGCCGTCACGTCGGGAGAGGAAAATGGGAGTTGGAGCTCACGATCACGGAAGGCCGATCTCGAGAGATCAGGCGGTTGTGCGAAGCGCTCGATCTCGAAGTCGAACGGCTCGTGCGCATGCGCTTCGGTCCCGTTTCCCTCGGCTCATTGCGTAGCGGCGCAACTCGGCAGCTCATGCCACATGAATTACGCTCCATTCGCGAGCTGGCCCGATGACAGGCATTCCGAAGCACGACGCAGGCACCTGACTCGTGCGCTGGGGTACGAGCGGTCAGGACGATCAAGCTAGGCGGTACTAAACTTGTAACGACGGTCGCTCGGCGCGGGCTCATGCACGCGCACGAAGTCGCATACCAACGCACACGGAGCTCGCGCGTGGCAACATCGGTGCAGTCCGGGATGGATTCCCGCCTCATTCAGGACGTTTCGCGGCAAGTCTCTCGACGTGTGGTCGGCCAAGACTACATGATCGACCGGTTGCTCATCAGCCTCCTCACCGGCGGTCACGTATTGCTCGAGGGCGTACCAGGGCTCGCGAAGACGCTGACGGTTCGAACTCTCGCCGAGACGATCGACACGACGTTTAGCCGTATTCAGTTCACACCCGATTTGCTTCCCGCTGACGTCGTCGGCACGCAAGTGTATGATCAGTCGACGGGGAAATTCCTGGTGAAGCAGGGGCCGATCTTCGCGAACATCATTCTTGCCGACGAGATCAATCGCGCTCCGGCGAAAGTCCAGGCGGCGCTATTG
>DATBBP010000131.1:0-8626 GCA_036270935.1 Gemmatimonadaceae bacterium | reverse complement strand
GCCGTCAGATCGATCTTCGCCGGGACCGCGCGGCAGGCTTCGGCGAGCAGCGTCGCCGTTTTGTCGACGTCGTCGAGGCTGATCATCTCGTTAGGCGAGTGCATGTAGCGATTCGGAATCGAGATGAGCGCCGTCGCCACGCCCTCGCGAGCGATGTGAATCGCGTCCGCATTCGTGGACGTGTCGCGGCCGACCGCGTGCACGGAGAACGGAATCTTCTTCGACTGTGCCGTGTCGCGGACGAGATCGAACACCACCGGTGAGATCAAGGCTCCCCGGCTGATCACCGGGCCCGATCCCATCTTGTGCTCGCCGAGCTCTTTCTTCTCGAGCTGCGGGTGATCGGTCGCGAAAGTGACATCGACGACGATCGCCATCTGCGGGTTGATGCAGTGCGCGCACACGAGAGCACCGCCGCCGTGCCATGCGATCTCTTCCTGCACCGTCGCAGCGGCAACGACGCGCGCCGGGCCCGGATTCTCCGAGTACCGACGCAGCGCCTCGAGCACGACGAACGCGCCGATGCGGTTGTCGATCGAGCGCGAGACGAGACGGCCATTCGGAAAGTCGACGCTCCTCGAGTCGATCACGCCCGCGTCGCCGATGCTGAGTCGCTCTTCCACTTCTGCGCGATTCGCGGCGCCGACGTCGACCCAGAGATCCGTCATCTTCGACGCGTGCTCACGATCGCTGTTCTTCATGAGGTGGATCGGTTTTTTCCCGACCACACCAATGATGTCACCGCCGCGGCCGAGAAAACGAATGCGCTGGCCAACGAGAACCTGTGGATCCCAACCACCGATCGGCGCGATGTAAATGAAACCATCGTCGTCGATGTATTGAACGATCAACCCGATCTCATCGAGGTGGCCATCGAGCATGATTGTCGGTGAACCGGTCGGGTTCACTTCGGCCATGCAGTTGCCCGCGACGTCGGTGCTCACGTGTTTCGTGAATCGCGCTGCCTCTTCTCGCCAGACGCGTCCTGCAGCAGCTTCGTAGCCCGATGGGCCCGGCGTATCCAACAACCGTTTCAAGAAAGCAACCGAGGACGGATTCAACATTCTTTGGTTCAACAGAAGGTGGAGCGAGGAGCCGACTTCGGCGGCGTATGAAGGACAGGAACATGACGAAACGCCCCGCCCCTCCGAAACTCAAACTCAAAGAGGCGGGGTTCGCAACCGCGATAAGCGAACGCGACGATTTAGGAAGTGCTGCTCGAGGTGTGCTTGTCCTCGCGAACCGGAAACGCCCAGAAGCTCAGGGCGAAAATGACCAGTCCGGCAATGAACCACCGGAGGTCCTCGGTAAGCCCGTAATAGAGTATTCCGAACCAGGCGACCATCTGTCCGAGGAGCCAACCGTTGAGGCTCTCAGGAATCCGGAGCTGGGCGCGGCGGCGCTTCGCGAATCGGCTGTTATAGAAGCGCATATCCACCATCTGGATAAGCGCGTACAGCCAGGTGAGGACGCCAACACCACGCAGCTTGAAGATGAAGTTCGGCGCGCGAACGGTGGCGGGACCGAGGGTGTGAAATACCCAAACGACGAGCCCGAAAAAGAGGGTCACCCCAAGCAGCACCGCGCGCACATGCGCGAGGCGCTCGGGAGTGAGCCAGTCGTGCCGGTTCGAAACCTCGCTCGAGGGGCCGAGACCGACGATCGGTGGGACCATGAAACCCTGCCTTGAACCACCCGCCTCAATATATGCCGCTGGCTGTGACCCGCCTACGTCCCAGGAATGCGCGTCCAGATGAGAACCACACCGCAAATCGTCGTTCCTTCCCTGGTGTTGAACTGCGCTGGTACAGTCGCAGCACCTTCGTAAATCTCGATGCCTTCGACATCTTGCGGGATGATGTCATCGATGTTGAGGCCGTACGCTTTCACGCCGTCCACCCAGTACTGCGGCGGGCAATCGCGTCCACCCGACGCCCGATTGAAGCGCAGTACCGCTTGGCTTCCACCACGTATCGGTACGAGACGAGCCCCCGGGATCATGCGCATCATGTCGCTCAGGTTCATCGGATTTCGTTTCTCGATCTGCTCTCGAGTCACGAAGTGGCCGAAGCCGCTCGCGCTTCGGTCGTAAAAGTCAGCGAGTATCCGGCGCTTCCGCGTCAGCTCTTCGACCGTCATGCCCTCGATCTCGGTCGCCATGGCTTCCAGCGTGACGTTTAGGGCGAGCGTCCTGCCGTCGGCGACTTCCGTGTCGACGGATTTCGGGGCGAAACCGAGACGGCGGAAATGCAGCTGCCGCTTGCCGGCAGGAATATCGGCAAGCCGAAATTCGCCGAGACTGTCCGAGTGCACGGCCCCTGCTCGCTGCAACAGAACGACTTCGACGCCGGCAATCGGTTTGCCGACGGAGTCGCGAACGGTGCCGGAAATCGCTCCCACGGACTGCGCGGACACCGATGCGAACGCCGGTAGCAGCAGCACGGATACACAACGCCGGACGCAAGCAGACAACGCCGCCGTCCGTGGGCGCGAGCTTAGCATGGAAACCTCCGAGGGCGTGCTGCTTGCTTCCGCTCGCAGCAGAGCCTATTTGGTGTCGCGCTCGTCCTGCGCGCGCTCCTTCGCTCTCTCTACGTTCTCACAAGACGCCGGTTCCTGAAGGGGCAAAGGGCGTGCGCGCGGATCCCGCGGCCCGCGGTCACCAGCAGGGACCGTTAGTCGCCGCTCGACTGGCGGTCCCAACGTCTAACCTACCCGAGAATACTACGGGCAGTTCGCAGAATGTACATGTGAGTGACGTGAGCACGGGCGAGCGTGACGAACCGTGTTAGGCGCGATCCGCGCTGGCCTTTTCCGGTAGTCGAAGTCCATGCGTCGCAAGGAATCGCCTAGCGATGAACAGCGCTGCCCCAACTAACACACCGATTGGGATGAGCACACCGAGCGACGCGATTAGCCCGGCCGTTACGCCGACGAAATTCCTACCGGCTTGCGCGAACGCGTCACGCATCGGATGCATGCCGGCATGCTCGGCGACAATCGGATACGCCTCGTGAATCGCGACAGTCAGTGTGCTCACCGATGAGCGCGAGCGCAGGTAGCGCATTCGGCCCTCGTAACGCTCGATCTCTTCGCGGACCCTCGCGAGCTCGCTCTCGACTCGCAACACGTCGGTCAGCTTCCCGCTTCGGTTGGCGAGGAGATCGATCAGCCGCTGCTCGAGGCGGCGCGCGTTCACCATGCGCGCCTGCACATCGACGAACTCTTCGCCGACGTCCTGAACGTTGACGTTGACGGATTCGAGCTTGCCTATCGGCGACAGTCCGTTGACGGCTTCGTCGAAATGCTCGGAAGGAATGCGGAGCTCGAGCGACGCAGCTCGTGTCTGCTCCTTACCATCCTCCATCGATGTGTTGGCGATGATGGCGCCGGTGCGGCGCGCCATCTCCCGCACACGCGCAATGCCCGTATCGAGTGAGTCGACCTGCACCGAAGCCTGCCCGACGCGAACGAGCATTCTTCCGGGGACGACGTCCTCAGGCATCGCCGACTGCTCGGACTCGTCGCGATTCTCGGTCGCCAGGGCTGGGCCGGCGGGGGGGAGGGTCTTGGCGGCACCGCCCGCGACTCCTATTCCTCCGACGGCCGGGGGACGTCTGGCGACGGTACGAAAAGCGACGGGAGAGGCAGCCTCGGCCATCGCGGCGTCGCCGGCGAGAAAGTTATCCTTTGGGGCAGCTGCGCTACGCGCCTGATAGAGATGTTGGTCCTTTTCGCAAGCGGTGACCATCGCCGTGATGACGATGAGGGAGAGAGCTACGCGCGTTATGGCGGACATCGAATCCTCGACGAAGCGGGCGGCCCGACAGCAGGTCGAGCAGATCAGTCGGATCGCCGCAGTGACAATCCTGTTCTCGACCCGACAGAGGAGACGTCGCCACATTCCAGAACTTGCACACAACCCATATAGCTTTTGGCCGGGGTCCCCAAGCCATCGGAGGTCCATGACACGCACCAGTGTTGAACGGCGCAGGTGGTCGGTCGTGGCAGTCGCCCTCGTTGTCGTCGCCTCCTCGCTGCAGGCGCAGGCGGTGGGACGTGAGCCGAAATCCACCGCGTCCGCCGACGTCCAGGACATTCGCTACGACATCACCTTCGACCACCTCACCGCGGCGTCGAGGATGGTGAAGGTCGCGATGACTTTCGCGGTCGCCGGTACTGGTCCGGTGACTCTCTCGCTACCCGAGTGGACGCCGGGTGCGTACGAGATTAGCAACTTTGCACGCTGGACCGTCGACTTCAGCGCGACGGGCGATGGACGCGACCTTACGTGGAGCAAGCAGGACTACGACAGCTGGCGAATCGATCCGGCTGGGTCGAAGAGCATGACGGTGAGCTTCACGTACGTCGCGGACTCGCTCGACAACGCGATGGCGTGGGCGCAGCGCGACTTCTTGCTCTTCAATGGGACAAATCTGTTCCCGTATGCTGAAGGGCGGCCGCTCAGTTTTCCGGCGCGCGTCACGGTTCACACCGAATCGGACTGGCGCGTCGCGACCGGAATGCACGCCGAGGGCGGAAATAGTTTCCGCGCGACCAACTACCACGACCTCGTCGACATGCCGTTCTTCGTTGGCCGGTTCGACATCGATAGCGCACTGATCTCGGGGAAGTGGGTGCGCTACGTGACGTATCCACAGGGCAGCGTGAGCGGTGCGGCGCGCCTAACAGCTTGGGACCAACTGAAACGCGTCATTCCACAGGAGGTCGCGATCTTCGGCGAAGCGCCGTGGGAGAACTACACCGTTATGCAGATCGCCGATTCGGCCTATCAGGGCGCGAGCGGGCTGGAACATCAGAGCTCACATGTCGACGTCGTGAGCCCCGTCGCGATCGGCAGTGCGTTTCAGCCGTCGCTCTACGCGCACGAGATCTTTCATTCGTGGAACGTGAAGCGGCTGCGTCCCGCGGACATGTGGCCGTACGCATATGACCGCGCGCAGCCGACGCCGTGGCTCTGGGTCAGCGAAGGGATCACCGACTACTACGCGGATCTCGCCGAGGTCCGCGGCGGAGTGATCAACGAGAATGGATTCTACGCGGCAACCGCGGCGAAGATGCGCGAGGTGAGCGACACGAGACCCGTGTCGCTCGACGACGCGTCGATCGACACGTGGATTCATCCGGTCGATGGCACACAGTACACGTACTATCCCAAAGGCTCTCTCGCGGGATTCATGCTCGACATCATGATCCGCGATGCGAGTGACAACCGTCAGTCGCTCGACGACGTGATGAGAGATCTCTATACGAGCGTCTTCAAGAAAGACGCTCGTGGTTTTGCTGGAGCCGATTGGTGGTCGGCGGTGAGCAAAGCGGCGGGCGGCAAATCGTTTGCGGATTTCAATGCTCGGTACATCGAGGGGCGAGAGCCGTATCCATGGGACCAAGTGCTGGCGCTCGCGGGGCTACGCCAAACGCGACCGAATGCACCGCGGCTTGGCGTCTATACCGTCGGTGATTCAGGTGGTGTGCTCGTGACGCGCGTCGAGGAAGGCAGCTCGGCTGCTGCAGCAGGCGTGCGCGAAGGAGATTACCTGATCTCCGTCGGCGACATTCTCGTGACGGACGAGCAGTTCGGCGAACACTTCCGCGCGAAGTTCGGCAATGCCGCAGAGGCGTCGCCGATTTCGGTGAAGGTGCGGCGAGCGGGGTCCACGATGGTGCTAACGGGGAAACTGCGATTCGCGCCTGGTGACGTTGTCGTAAGTGCGGATCCGAAGGCGGGGGCGAAGGCTGTCCGCGTTAGAAACGGCATCCTTAAGGGCCGGTAGCCGCGCGACTGCCTTACCGCAGTTTCCGCATCCCGCCCCCACTCCCGCCTCCCCCAGCTCAGGTCCGGTCTAGCTCGCGTGCATAGCCCGCCAGATTCGTCCCGTCCGGAACCGCCGACTTCACGAGCTTCATGACCGTGCTCAGCGCTTCGTCATCGTCGATGGGAATGGTGATGCCATTCACCCGACGTCGCAACGTCGCGAGCGGGATCTCGGTTGGCGACGAGACGAGCAATAGGTATCCAATGGGGCTGGCGCCGGGGCTCGGCTCGCGGATGCCGCCGAGACGCGACGAGCTTGCGGTGTCGACGCGCGTAGAGTCGTGACGTACGGTGTCACGGAAGACGGGGGGCACGGGCGAAGGGTTTGGATTTCGTCCCTGAGTCTGCCGGCGAACTGCAGCGAACATGCTGTCGCGATTGTAGGCGCGCTCGCGGAACTGAACCGGAATCGTGTGCTGTCCCGCGTCAACGTGCGTGTTCATCGACGTATCAGTCGGGAAGACGATCACCGCCCCGCGGCCCGGCACCACGAAGAGCGCCGTGACATACGACGGGCGCGCCAGGTTCACCGTGATCTCCGACGGCGTCTTCTGGTTTTGCGGCGTGGTGAAGAGGGGTTGAGTCGGTGTGTAATCGCCGAGCTTGCGGACTTCGGGGCCGCTTGCGCATGCCGCCGTGGTCACGACGAGTGTGAGGAGAATGCGACGAAGTTCGAGCATGCGTGTCCAGACGGAAATGGAAATAGTTCAGTATGGGCGCGAAGCTAACGTCGCGCCGTCATCGAAAGGCACTGCGAGAATCTTACCATTTCTCCCGTCATGATGGTGGATTGCGGTAGGAGCTTGCGCCGCGCGCGGCGTCCGAAGATACTCGCGCACCCTTGGTTCTCACCTCAATCCGATCTCGAATGCGCGTACAGCGTGCCTGGACTCTTGTGACACTTATTGGCGCCATGTCCCTTATGCCCGGCGCCTCGACGGCGCGGGCGCAAGGCACCTCCGGCGCGCAGGGTGGGTCGTCGCCGATCGCGACATCCATTGCCAGCCGAACGAGCGGCTACGAGAAGTCCGACGGCTTTATCCCACTCTATTTCGATCCGCGACAGGGCAAGCTCCTGCTGGAGCTGCCGCACGATTCGACCCGAGCGCTGCTAGTGGTGACACAAGCGACGGGATTGGGGTCGAATCCGATTGGCATCGACCGAGGCTCGGATGCAGGGACCGACGTCATGCGCTTCGACCGCGATGGCGAGCGCGTGCTCGTCGTTCTCGAAAACTGGAGCTATCGCAGTTCGGCGCTGGGCAACGCCGACCACCAGCGCACCGTGCGCGAGGCGTTCGCGCCGAGCACGGTGGCGTCGTTGCCGATCGTGGCGGCAGAAGGCGGACGTCTTGTCGTCGACGCGACCGATCTCGTTATGCGCGACTGGAATCGCGTCGGCGAGACGTTGACCTCGAGTCGTCAGGGAACATACACGGTGGCCCGCGATCGCTCATCGATCTTCCGGCCGTCGACGAAGGCATTTCCAGAGAACACGGAGATCGACGTCGCGCTGACGTTCGCGACAACGGGATCGCCGGGCTCGATCGTCGAGCGGGTGACGCCCGATGGACACGCCGTGACGCTTCGCCAGCACCTCGCGCTCGTCGCCCTACCTAACGACGGCTACGTTCCGCGGGCGTGGGATCCGCGTGTGGGATTCTTCGGTATCTCGTTCAACGATTATGGCCAACCGATTCAACGTCCGCTGCGGGTGCAGTGGATCGCTCGGCATCGACTGGAACGTGTGAATCCGGCGGATCCGAATTCGCCGATCAAGAATCCGATCATCTATTATGTCGATCGCGGAATCCCAGAACCGTTGCGCACGGCGACGCTCGAGGGCGTCCGCTGGTGGGAGCAAGCATTCGATCGCGCGGGCTTGCGGGGTGCCTTCAAGGTCGAGCTCCTGCCTGAAGGTGTCGATCCCATGGACGTGCGATATAATGTCGTGCAATGGGAGAATCGGAACGAGCGCGGCTGGTCGGTCGGCGGGGCCGTGACCGATCCGCGCACCGGTGAGATGCTCAAGGGAATGGCGCGGCTCGACTCGCATCGCGCGCGCACCGATTACAACCTCTACGCGGGCCTCATGGGCGCCGACGCGGCCGCGGCGGACACGGCGTTCGTCCTCGCACGCGTGCGACAAGTGAGCGCGCATGAGGTTGGTCACACGTTAGGCCTCGCGCACAATTACATCGCGTCGACGTACGAGCGGGCGTCGGTGATGGACTACCCGCCGCCGCGCGTATCGCTCGCTTCGGATGGACGAATCGATCTCTCACAGGCCTACGGTGTCGGGCCGGGCGCCTATGATGTGTGGGCAATTCATTGGGGCTACGGCGTTTTCCCGGCGGCGACGGAAGCGGACTCGCTTCGCGCGATCGTCGCGGACGGACTCAAGCGCGGCTATCTCTTTCTGTCCGACGCCGATGCACGGCCGGAGTACGGCTCTGATCCCCGCGTGAGCTTGTGGGACGATCGTGAGAGCGCGTTGAGCTTTCTCGAAAGTCAGATGGCGGTGCGTCGCGTGGCGCTCGACCGATTCGGCGAGCGCAGCATTCGCGTTGGCGATCCGATCACCCTGCTACAGGAACGATTCGCGCCCGTGTACTTCATGCACCGCTTCGCACTCAACGGCCTCACGAAGACGATTGGCGGAATGGAGTACGCGAATGCCGTGCGTGGCGATGGACAGCAAGCGACGCAACCGATCGCGGCGGCACAGCAGCGGGCTGCGCTTACACTGCTCTTGTCGGCGCTCGCGCCAAAGGAGCTGGCGATCCCGGA
>DATBBP010000130.1:0-1997 GCA_036270935.1 Gemmatimonadaceae bacterium | reverse complement strand
CGTGTTGGGTAGGTCCCCAATCGACGAAGTAGTCGATGCCTCGACGACTCGCTAGGGCCGTCTTGACAACGCAAAACCCCGGCGGTAAAACCGTGGCGGTAATTGACGTTGTCGTTCGGCGCCCGCCTTGCTGCTGGCCGTTCCGCAATTGCAACCGTGTGTGAAGTAAGCAGGCCTTTCTTCTCGTTAGGGAGGATGTACGCGGCTACTTCGCTGCTTCGCCCCACTCCTCATCGGGCTCATAACGCTCCACTCGGTGGCCGTTCACGGTCAGTCCGCCGTGGCGAAGCAGGCATCCGCCGTTGATCCGGTTTATCTCATCATTCGCAGCGATGATGGCGGGATGAGTCACAGTGTGAACATGGCCCTCGAGCGAGTGCTCGCGAGTGGGCTGCCAGTCTCCGAGTCGGTGATGTTCGCTTGTCCATGGTATCAGGAGACAGTCGATATACTCAAGCGACATCCAGCGGTGGCTGTTGGAGTTCACTTAACCCTAAACTCGGAGTGGAAGAACTATCGTTGGGGTCCGGTGTCGGGTCGGGGCACTGTGCCGACACTCGTCGATGACGAGGGCTACTTCTTCCCGTCGTCCGAGGCACTTTATCAGCACCATCCGGATTTGAAGGAAGTCGAACGGGAGCTGCGCGCACAGATCGATCGCGCGCTTCGGTCTGGGCTCAAGATCGATTACGTCGACTACCACATGGGCACCGTGTCGCGCTACCCCGAATTTCGCGAGCTCGCCGAGCGGTTGGCGCACGAGTACAAGCTCGGCATGTCGCAGTACTTCGGCGAGGAGAGAGGAAATCCTCAATACGAGGCGGCGCCCTCGGCAAAACCCGATAGCCTGGTTTCCTTCGTTCAGCACCTCCAGCCCGGCGTCAATCTCCTGGTGACGCATCTCGGGATCGACAACGACGAGCTTGGAGCGCTACTCGACATGAATACCGACGGCGGGCTGCCTGACATGAGCAAGAATCGTCAGGGCGAGCTCACGGCCGTGACTTCACGGCGTTTTCGCGAGGCTCTCGACGCTCGCAACGTTAGGCTGATCACGTATCGTCAGTTGATCGAAATGCACGGCTTGCAGTCCATGCAGCGACCAGTACCATAACGGGCACACATTGGTGCAACGGGGAGGATTGCCATGGAGAAGAGGCTGCCGGGTAAGCGGTCGTATTTAACGAGCATCGCTCGTGCGATAGGCGTATTGGGTCTCGGCCTAGTCATCGCCCTCGCGCTGAGCGGCACGGCACAGGGTCAAACGGTCTCGGTGACGGGGAAGGTGACCAACGCGGCCGGACAGCCACTTCGTGGCGTGTCGGTGCACGTGTCTGGGACGACGTCACGCGTGCTCACGGACGCGAACGGTCGGTACGCGATCACGGCTCCATCGAACGGCATTCTCGACTTCACTTTGTTGGGTCAGCGCGGCGTGCAGGAGACGATCGCCGGCCGCGCGTCGATCGATGTCTCGATGGCGCCGATCGCATTCCTCGAGGAAATGGTCGTGACCGCGTACGGTCAGGAGCGGCGCGCCGACATTACCGGAGCGGTCGCCAGCGCTGATGTGCAGACGATCGAAAAAGAGACTGGAGCGAGCGTGCTCCAGCGACTCGACGTCAGCGTGCCGGGCGTCACGGTGAACTCGAGCGGATCGCCAGGCTCGCGCAGCACCGTCCGCATTCGCGGAATCAGCTCGTTCCAGAACAACGATCCGCTGTACATCGTCGACGGCGTGCCGGTTCAGGATTCATATGTCAACTTTCTCAACCCGGACGACATCACGTCCGTCCAGGTGCTCAAGGACGCTTCGGCGGCCTCGATCTACGGATCGCGGGCGAGTAATGGCGTCATCATCATCGAGACGACACGGAAAGGTGTCAGCGGGCCGCCTCGCGCGAACTTGCGCAGTCGGACCGGTGTCGCGTCGCCAACGAAAGGCTATGACGATTTCCTGATCACGAATTCGCTCGATTACTTCAAGGTCGTGAAGG
>DATBBP010000129.1:0-2758 GCA_036270935.1 Gemmatimonadaceae bacterium | reverse complement strand
GTCCTCGGCGAGATACCCGTGTTCGGCGGCGGTCGGTTTCCGGCAAGCGCCCGAGCGGCGGAGGCAACACGTTGCGCGTACTTGCCGACAGAGCTTGTCGAGCGGTTGGTGCGCGAGGATTCAGCGTTTGCTCGATTCGCGCTGCGTCGTCTCGCGGTCCGGGCGCATGCCCTGCTCCGCCGCATCGACGAGCTGACAGTGACGACGATCGCGGCGCGCGTCGCCGATCATCTGCTATCGCGAGCCGGATCGTCGAGCAACGACTTCACCCTCGGGATGTCACAGGAGGCGCTAGCGCGTGAGCTCGGCACGGCGCGCGAAGTTGTCGTTCGCGCGCTCCGGTCACTCGTTGGCGCCGGCGCGATCGCGCGCACGGGAAGGTCCCGCTTCGTCGTGAAGCAGCCCGCTGTCTTACGCGCGATCGCGGCGCGGTGAGTGGCTATTTCTTGTCGTATTGCAATGCGAGCCGCAGCTGCTCGAGCGCCTTGTCGACGGCCTGGACCGCGTCGGCGCGATGGCCGCCGAAGTCGTGTGGCGCGGCCTGAAGCTCCTTCTTCGCCTCCTCCAGCTCCTTGATCGCGGCATGAATGCGCGGATGCTGCTCATTGCGCGCTTTGCGCGCAGCCCCCTGAGCGCGAGCTGGCGCCTGAGCTGCTTGCGCGTGCGCGCGATGCGCGGGTACGAGGGCGAGGAATCCGACCGCGGCGCAACTGACAAGGAAACGTGACATAGCCTTCTCCGGACGAGGGTGAGAGTTGGAGCACACCACACGTGCTCCGCATGAATCACCCTGCCTCCAACGCCACCGTCACTGCCTTAACGACCTTCTTTCGCGCCCCGATAGATCAGCCGTTGGCTGGACGCCGCGATCGATGTCGAATTGCGTGGCGAGGGCGGTGCCGAGCTCGATCTCCTGCGAATCGGTTGGCGATCGCCAATGGCGATGTGAGTCGTTAGGCAGCGACGTCAGGGAAACCGGGCCGCTGATAGCGCTGACACGGCGCTGACACAGACGACAAGCATCTCAGCTCTCGTTCAGGGCCACGATTGGCGGAACGCGCATCGCGCGCCGTGCTGGAACGTACATCGCCAACATGGCCACTACGAGCAACAGCGAGCCGACGCCGCCGAGCGTGAAGGGGTCGTGGGGTGTCACGCCATAGAGCTGCTGCTGGAGTACGGTCGTCGTCAGCAGCGACAGCAGGATGCCGACGATCAGGCCCGCGACGATTGGAGCGAGGCCCCGCTGCATAACGAATCGCCAGATCAACCCCGGCGTCGCACCGAGCGCCATGCGCACCCCGATCTCATGCACATGCTGGTTGACAAAGTATGAAACAACGCCATAGATGCCGACCATCGCCAGCGCGAGCGCAATGGCGCCCAGCATTGAGAGCAACACGGTGTTCATGCGCGCGGTCGCTAGCGACGCGCGCATGAACTGCTCCATGGACGTCGCTTCGGTGAGCGGAAGCGACGAATCGACGCGACCGACCGCTCGTCCGAGCGGCCGCACGAGTGCCTCGGCCGAGCCCTTCGCCAACCGACCGCGCACGACGACGACCATCGAACGCTGGATGAGTGGCCAGAGCATATCGGGCGTTTGCGCGAGCGGGATGTAAAACTCGGGTGCCGGCACCTGATTGAGGCCGGCGTCGTGCAGATTCGCGACGACACCGACCACTTCGCGATACTTGCGATCGTTCTTCGCGGCGATCGCGCTGACGCGCCGGCCGATCGCAGCGCGCGGATCGATCGATGGCCAGAGCAGCTGCGCGAGCGCTGCGTTGATGACCATGACGCGCGGCGTCGACGGATTGTCGGTCGTCGCAATGTCGCGTCCCGCAATGATCGGAATGCGCATCGTCGCGAAGTAGCCGCTGCTCGCGAGCCGGACATTCGACGTTGGCGATTTGTCGCTCACCGATTGGCCTTCGCCCGCAATGGAAGACGCCATCGATGAGCCAGAAAGCGGCACGACGGACACCATTGCCGCCGACTGCACGCCCGGAATCTTCGCGGCCTCGTCGCGGATCGCCGTGTAGGCACGGACGACGTCCGGCCCAGTGGCATAATTCGCGGCGGGGAGAATCAGTCGCGCTGTGAGCACACCGCGCGGGTCGAAGCCCGGATCGACGTGCTGCATGAGCCACGCACTCCGAATGAGCAATCCGGAGCCGACGAGCAATGTGATCGCGAGCGCGATCTCGACGCCCACGAGCACCGGCCGCAATCGATCGCGCGCGACGGCGCTGCGACCGCCTTCACGCAGCGTCTGCTGTAGCTGCGATCGCGCGGCGCGGATGGCGGGAACGAGGCCGAAGATAACGGCGCTGAGCACGCCGACGCCGAGTGTGAAGGCGAGCACGCGCCAATCGATGCTGGCCTGATCGAGGCGCGGGATGTTCTGCGGGCTCACGCCAAGGATGACGCGCAGGAGCCCGAAGGCGATCGCCAACCCGACGAGAGCGCCCGCGACCGACAGAACGACGCTTTCCGTGAGCAGCTGCCTGACGAGTCGCCCGCGCCCGGCGCCGAGTGCGGCGCGAATCGCGAGCTCGCGCGCACGGACGGTTGCACGAGCGAGCAGGAGGTTGGCGACGTTGACGCACGCGATGAGCAGCACGAAGCTCACCGCGCCGAGCAGCACGAAGAGAAGTGACCGGTAGTTACCGACGAGATCATCCCGATAACTATGGATGTCGGCGCCGAAATCAGCGACCCGGAGCGTACGCTGCGGCGTTTGCTCGGCGACGGC
>DATBBP010000128.1:0-4125 GCA_036270935.1 Gemmatimonadaceae bacterium | reverse complement strand
TGCGTCGTGAAGTAGGTGTTCTCCTCGGTGAAGTCGTGCCCTCGATGGCACTTCTCTCGGGGGAGAATCCCTCCGCCGATAGCGATGCGCATGTGGTCTGGATTCACGCACCAGGGATTGCGGCACGTGGCGAGCAGGCGGACTTTTGTCGTCAACGGACGGTCTGGACGCTCGAGCTCCCAAGCGATCCTTCTGGCGGAGTATTGCCGGCCTTGTACGTGGAACGTGTAGGTGCGACCATCGCGTCCGACGCCCTTGCGCATGAAGCGCCAGCACCCGTCCTCGCGCTTGTCGACAATTGTCCAGAAGCGCAACGCGTCTCTGATCGACAGGGGCTCCGGGAGTGTCCGTGGCAACGCCACGCGAGCGAGCGTATCGCGTCGGCAGGATGACACACCAGTGACGCACCACGCGCGCCTGAGCTCCCGCTGATACCCGCATGAAACCTAGGTGAGAAGTTCGAGAGAACTAGGTTGCCGTGAGCAGGGCTTTTGGCTCAACGATGCGGGACTTAGACAAGATTGGGAAGCTGATGCTCTACCAACTGAGCTACTCCCGCAAACGGTGTATCTAAGCCAAACCGCTCCTTACTTTTCTACCTTGCGAGCGGGAAAACTGGAAGTGACACACCACTTTACGCACCACCCTACAAAAAAGGGGCCCCGAAGGGCCCCTCTGCACACGCGATGCCGCAGGGCTCTACTTTGCCATCGCCTCGCTGTAGATGCGGTCGATAGCCGCCGCGCCCGAGCCGGCCTCGCGCGCCGCGCGGAACTCATGCCGGTAGATCGCGAGCGTGACGTTCGGGTCCGCGTGCCCGAGCTGGTCGGCGACGAAGCCGACGTCCGCCCCACTCGCGATCAAAGCCGACGCGAAATTGTGCCGACACTGATGCGGGGTTAGGACTGGCTCGTTATCGAGACCGGCGAGCTCGACCGTCGACTTGAAAACGCGCTGGATGTTTCGCTGCGAGTAAGGCGTCGCATTCGACGTCCAGAAAACGAAGTCATCACGGTGCACGATGCGGTCGCCGCGATGCGCGACGAGCAACGCCTTGAGCACTCCTGCAATTTCGACGTAGCGCTCCTTGACGTCTTCGTCTTCACCCTTGAGCTCCGTCCAGTGCTCGCCGATCGTGACCTCGTCCTTCGAGTACGCGAGCTGGCGCCAGACATGAATCTTCCCAGCCTTCAGGTCGACGTCGTCCCAGCAGAGTCCGAGCACTTCGGAGATGCGGAGACCGCCGAAGAGCATGACCGCGAACAACGCCTTGTAGTCGCCGGCGAGCCCGATGAACTTTGCCGCCTCTTCCGGCTTGAGGATGCGCTTCCGCTTCTTCTTGATCTTCGGACGGTCGCGCTTGCTCAGGTTGTTCATCGGATTAGCGACGATCTTCTTCTTGTCGAGCGCGTAGCCGAGCACAGAGCTGATCACCTTCAGCACGTTCGAGATCGTATTGCCGGCGTAGCCCGCCTCCGTCATCGGCGTGATGACGAGCCCGCGAATCTTGTCGGCGTCGATCTCGTGCAGCTTCAGGTTGTGGAGCTTCTTCAGGTGCAGCTCGAGATTCGACTTGTAGAGCTTCCGCGTTCGCACCTTCAGCGTCGGCGTCGTCTCGATCCACGCGAGCGCGTAGCCGTGGAACTTCTCCTGCGTGATGATCGTGCGCTCGTGCTCCTCGAGCCCCAGGTACTTCGCACGCCAGCGCTTCGCTTCCGCCTTGGTCGGATTACCGGGAACGAAGACGGGCTTGCGCTCGCCCGGCGGACGGAACTCGTACTTGTAGCCGTTCTTCTGTAGGACGCGATAGAAGCCGGGGATGTTGTCGACACCCTCGCGCTTCGGGCGAATACGGGTCATAGTGATCCTCCTCCTTGATGACAAATGTCCGCAGGACATTATCACACCATTAGGTTGATGGTCGCTTCGCCCCCGGGCGCTGAAGGAGTTGGCGCGTGCAGGGCGCGCACACGTAGGGGTCGGCGAAGGGTCGCACCAGGCTGATAAACCACTTCTTGCACACGTGGCATTGGCCCATCTCGGCAAGGTGAACGCCGCTCGAGCAACCGGCGCCGCGGTCTCTCATAGCCCGAGCTCGGAACGCAGCTTGCGCAGTGCCTCGCGGTTGGCATCGAGGTCGATTTCTACCGGCGCGCGCTGATGGTTCAATAACGCTTCTACTGACGGTTCTTGGGTCACCCTGCGTGGACCGACATGCGGGTCCGTAGGTGGACCGACGGCCGGGTCACGTGCTGACCCTACTGCCGGGTCAACAGTGGACCGACGGTAAGGGATGACGTACTCGTTGCTCGAGCGCAGTCCCCCGACGCGCCAGCGCGGGCGAACCTCGAGCACGCCGAGCTCGACGAGAAACGCGACGCGGCGCTTCACCGTCGAAACGCTCGTTTCGCACGCTTCTGCGATCGTCTCGCGCGACGGCCAGCAGTGCCCCTCGTCATTCGATTGATCGGCGAGCTTCAGCAGGACGAGCTTCGCTTCCGGGTCGCCGATCTTCTGCGACCAAACCCACGACGTTACGTGCACGCTCATCTCTGCTCCCTTCGCATGGCGGCGATGCGCAAGTCCTTGCGCTCGATCCGCGCCTCGAGCTCGCGCACGCGCTGGGTCAACTTACGATTCGCCAGGTGCAGCTCGCCGTTGTCGTCGAGAGCTTCCGAAAGAGCGAGCTCGAGATCGACGATGCGTCTTTCGAGCGTTCCCGACAAGGTCACCGCGCGTACTTCCACAAGTAGTTCGCCGCGTCGATGCACCATTGCGGCGTCACCCACGTGGCGAGCACTCGGTTGCAGCGATGGCAGAGAAGCCCGCGTACTTCGCCGGTCGCGTGGTTGTGGTCGACGTGTAGCCGGCGCGTCCCCGGGACGCCGGGGCAGAGCGCGCAGTGTCCGTCTTGATCCTCGAGCATCTCCGCATAGCGTTCGTCGCTGATGCCGAGCTGCTCCGCGCGTGTCGGCTTACGCTTTCTCACGTGCGCTCCTTCGCGCGAATGCTTGCCTCGCGAATCGCGAACGCGACGGCGAGCACGGCGAGCGTGAACGCCTTCTCTGGGTCGCCGGATGTCATCTCGGCGCCAGCCACGTTGATCGCCTGGTCGGTGTGATTGGTCGCCTGACGGAGCTCGATGCTCATAGGAGCACCGCTTGCGGAATCCAGAACGCGGGTCGCCCCGTGAACGTCGTCCAGTACTCCGGTCGCTTGACGTCGCCGGCGCGGACGGGACCGAGCATCTCGAAGTGCGGGGCCGTGCCGATCACGAGGTAGAAGAGCCCGTCATCTGGATCGTCCGGGTGGATGATCAAGTGGCCGTTTAGGTCCATCGAGGAGCGGATCTGCGTGCGCGTGCCCATGTCGCTCTTCAGCTCTCTCGGCTTCGGCGCCAACGCGTTCCAGTACTCGTTCAAGAACTTGGCGGAGACGAGCTCCGTCGCAGCGGCTTCGATGTGGCGCACCCACGGATTCAGCGTTGGTTTCCCGTGCAGGTCATCGCGCCGGCCGAATGCGAGCGCTTCGATGTTGCGCGTAACTCCGACCACGGCGGCGTGGAAGAGCTCGAGCCAGGTAAGCGAAAGCGGCGTTCTCATTCGACGAAGTCCGCGACGTCGATGTGGCCGAGCGTGAATGACGCCAGCACTTCGGCGAGCGTGTAGTACTTCCACGAGGAGTGATCGGCGCGGCCGAGCTTCTCTGCGCAGGCGAGCGCGAGCGCGTCCAGGACGTCGGCGCCGTTCTCGCGCTCGTCCTTCGGAACGCTCACCGTCCAGGAGGCGCGATTACGTCGCGGGCCCGCCGGCAGCTCGCGCGTCGTCTTGCGCTTTTGATGTCCGCAGGTTGGACACGGCGGCTCCTCGCGCTCCTGGACGACCTCTTCGTGAGCGACCTCACTGCCGTCGATCTTGATTTGCATCGCCGTAGCGAACGACGGCAAGTCCTTCGGCTGGGGGACGAGAACCTCGTTGGTCTCCCTCAAGGGGTCGATGTAGCGAAAGGCTCCGTCGACGAGCTCGATCCAGGCGACGTTCTCGGTGATCCGTTGGTGGCATTGCCAGCAGAGCGCGCACAAGTTCTGCACGATCCTCGTGTCGGGCAACTGCACCCACTTGTAGT
>DATBBP010000127.1:0-1764 GCA_036270935.1 Gemmatimonadaceae bacterium | reverse complement strand
GGATTGAGGCCGTCGTACGGCAACACGACAGCCTGCGCGTTCTGCAGTTCCATGAACACGCGAGACCGAAACGCGTAGTCCGGCTCCATGCTGTAGAACTTGCTCGCGGTGAGCGTTTGACTGGATGCCGTGGCGCGGCCGGTGAGAAGAGAAACGTGCGCGCCTTGGCCGGACTCCGCGATTGTGAACCGCGTTTTGAGCCGGTCGACTCGTCCGCACAGATCCGCTGCAAATTGAGCGGTGAACTCGTCGCTGGTCGCCAGGAACACCTTGGTTCGAAAGCACTGGAGCAGCGTGCGCCAGCTCTCGTCGCCGGGCAGCGCGGAACGGAGTGAGCTGACGCTTTGCGTGGCCACGATCGGAATGAGCCGCGCCTGGCGGGACATCGCAAACGCCCGCTCATCGCCTGTCGGCTCCGTTTCGCCAACCGTTGCGAAGGCGTGGTACTCGTCGGCGACGAACAGCACGTCGCGCCAGACGGCGTTTGGTTGCGCTGCGATTTTGGGAATTCGCTGCAGGACAGCGCGTTGGAAATCGAGCTTGAGAAGCACGCCGAGGGCCCGAGCCAGCCCCGGATTCATCGCGACCGGGAAGTTCAGGCCGAGCACGTGCCCTGATTCGAGCAGTTCGTCGAGCGGGGGAAGCGGTCGCGGCTGGCCTTTTGCCGGCGGCTTTGCGTACACGTCGCGCGATGGGCAAAAGGCCCGGTATACCTCGGGGTTCTCGTCGAACAAGGACAACAGGACGACGACGCCTTCCACGATGCTGGCTTTGACCTTTCGGTCGAGCGGTGTCCACGACGAGTAGAACCAGCGGTCGATCGCTTCGAGCCGGTGGCGACGGTCGGCCGACAGCGCCGCAGGGCCGGTGCGCACGTTGAAATAGATCGCATGCTCCACCAGGTGGCTCTCGAGGGCCGCATCGTACGGATGTGCGACCGTCGTCTCGTCCAGGGGCGCCCACAGAGTCCAAGGCGCCTCGCGCAGCTCGTACTCGTAGTCCTGCCGCGATATGGCGATGACGTCAGGCGGCTGCTTGAACTGCGCGTTCAGCGCGCGGATGTTCTTGTCGATGTCACCTTCATTGATGATGTAGCGGTAGACCTCGGATAGCGTCGTGTAGCCTTCGCTGACGCGACGAAGGGAGATGACGAATTTCAGCAGATCCGTGTACGCCTGCTGCCAGAACGGCTCCGACGGTTTGCCAAAGAGGTTGTTGAAGAGACTCGCAATCGCGTACGCGACCGCGTACGGATCCAGATCGTTGTGAAGCGGGTTGTAGCAGTAACCGGTATTCAGACCGATTTCCAGATAGTCGTCCGCGCGCCCGGCCTTGGCGAGCATCGTCCGGACCTGGCCGCAGAAATCACCTTTTACTTCCATGACGAGCCCGCCGATCTTCCGCTTCGGATCCTGGGCGCGCCATCGCAGAAGTTGGTCGACGTACGGATACATGCAGGCGGACGTCTTGCCGGTGCCGACGGCGCCGAGAATCGCGATGCCTGTGTAAAGCCCCCGCTGAGGGATCGTCAGCCAATCCGGCGAATATGCAGGGCCCGGCGTGTTCAGAAAGTGTGCTTCGCCAAGTACGACGGAGGGGGATGGGCGATGCTCTGGCGATCGGTAAATCGGCAGCGCTCGCATGCTGACGCTCGGGGCATGCCTGTACGCGACAATCGCCAGCGTCGACAGCACGACCGACGCAGCGAAGAACGGCGTCGAAAACCACATGGTCGCATAGCCGTACGTGAGGACATGAAAGACC
>DATBBP010000126.1:0-2695 GCA_036270935.1 Gemmatimonadaceae bacterium | reverse complement strand
CCGAGGCGCGCATCTATCTGGCGAACATTCTGTACGATCGTGGTGAGTACGAGGCGGCCTTGTACCACCTCGAGCAAACGACTCCGGATGATCACTGGGACGAGCTCGGGATTTGGCGACTCATCGAGCTGAAGCGAACGCTTTACAAGGTTTCGGAGCAGGATCCAGAGTTGAAGCCTTGGGACGATCGACTCTCGGAGCTCGCGAGCGATCTGGATGATGTGGATGAGCTTCTGATGGAGCTCGATCCGCGACACGCCTCGGATGAGGCGGCGCGCGAGGCGCAAATTGCGCGCGGCCAACTGGAGTTGTTCGGCACACTGCTCAGTGGGTTAGCCGAGCAGAAAGAGGACGCCGATGTCGCGCACCAGATCGTCGCACGAGACGGCACCAAGTTCGCCGGGTCTTGGGAAGAGATCGTGATGCGTATGCGTGACACGTTAGGCGATCCGTCGCACACGATGGAGGATTTCATGCGTCGCGCGGCGCGGCGCGGCTTCCGCGAGACGGGCGTGCAGATTCCAACGCACGACGCGGAGAGCTTCATCAAAGCCAGCGCAGACGCAGGTCTCCTCCGAATCGTCCGGTGAACGACGTCGCGCGACGAAGCGCGCTGGCCGCCCTCGATCGCGCACGACCCGCGATCGCTCGGTTGGACCAGTCGCGTCACTTCGAGGAACTGGCGGCAGACTTGATGGAGAGCTGGAGCGCGGTGGAAACCGCGCTTCGTTCGCTCGTAGGGGGCACGACGCAAGGTGGGCAGCCGCTCATTCGCGAAGCGCGGCAACGGCAGCTCCTGTCCTTCGAGCAAGCGAACGCGTTGGCGGAGTTTCACGCGGCGAGCGAGCGCGCGCACGCGACCGATTACGAGCCAACGCCTTCCGATCTCGACGCGGCTCGCGACGCGTTTCTCAAGTTTGAATCCGGTTTGATGTCCGATCAGGCGGGCGCCGCGCCGCCAAAGCCGATCGCGCTCAACACCGAGGGGATGCGCAGCTCGCCGCTCGGTGCGCCGGAGACGGTGCCGCCGCCGCGAGATGGACTTGAACCGTGGGTGAAGGCGGTTCTCGCGGGTGTCGTGGTCCTGCTCCTGGTCGGTCTCGCGTTCGCCGCGTCCTCGCAGGGCTGGTTCGGCAAAAAGACGGACGCTCTGCAGGCAGGCATCGACGCGTACCGCCGCGGCCAGCGCGAGCAGGCGGTTGGTGAATTCACGAAAGCGGCACGGGACAACCCGAACGATCCGCTTCCGCATGTCTATCTCTCGCGCATGGCGCGCGAAGTCGGCAACATGACAGTCGCCGGTCAGGAAGCGCAGACGGCCGTCTCGTTAGGCCCGCAGAATGCGGTCGCCCTGCGTGAGCTCGGGCTCTACCTGCTGAGTGCCGGGAACTACGACCTCGCACGCCGATTCCTCGTGCGGGCGGTCCAAGCCGATACGAGCGACCACATGTCCATGGGCTATCTCGGGTGCGCGATGATTCGACTCGGCCGCGCCACGGAAGCTCAGGGTTGGCTGAATCGCGCAGGCCCGGGCGATTGGAGCCGTTGCGCCGCGGTTCAGGCACCGCCCATGAATGGCCAGCCAACGCCGGGCATGGCGATGCCGCCGGCGGGCGCGCCTCGCCCCTAACGAGCGCCTGCGCTGGGCGACTCGCCGTTCGTTCATTTCGCCGACGTCGGCAAAACCTATCGCGGGTTGCGCCGGCGCGTCGCGGCTGTCGTGGACGTCAGCCTGGACATCCAGCGGGGCGAGGTCTTCGGGCTCGCCGGGCCTAACGGCGCAGGTAAGAGTACGCTCATCGCGCTGCTGCTCGGCTATCTGAAGCCGACGAGCGGCGCCATCACCATCGGCGGGTCGCGTCCGCGAGAATTCGTCGAACGTCACGGAGTCGGCTACCTGTCGGAGCTGGTCACGATTCCGCCGCGTTGGCGCCTCGAGGAGGCGCTGTCGCGCTACGCGCTCCTCGCGGGCGTCGAGACGAAGCGTGTCCGTCAGCGAGTCGTGGAGCTCGTCGAGCGCCTCGGTCTGGTCGAGCATTGGGGCAAGCAGATTCGCCAACTCTCGAAGGGAAATCTTCAGCGTGTGGGCCTCGCGCAAGCCCTCTTGCACGACGAACAGCTGGTGATCCTCGACGAGCCGACGCACGGCCTGGATCCGGTGTGGACGCAACGTTTTCGCGAGATCGTTAGCGACTTGCGCAATCCGGAGCGCGCGATCTTCATCGCTTCGCACAATCTCGACGAGCTGCAGCGTGTTGCAGATCGCGTTGCAATCATCGACCACGGGCGCGTGCAGCGCGTCGTGCAGACTCGCGCGACCGCCGCGGATTCTGGAGCGATTCCGTATCGACTTGTGATCTCGCGCGGTATCGCAACTGCGCGTGAGATGCTGGAGAGAGCGCGGGAAGTCGCCCCCGGTGAATTGGAATTGCCCGCTCTGTCTGTCGAGACGCTCAACGAGTCGTTGAGCCGGCTGCTCGCGCGGGGTGTGCTCGTTGCCTCAGTGACGCCCGTGTATTCGTCGCTCGAGCGTGAGTTTCGGGAAGCCGTACAAGTAGATCCTTCGTCGCGTCAGTCCTCAGCATGACACGCGAACGCCGAAAAGCGCGACTCGGCCGATATTTCTGGTGGCAGTATCACGATTACATGCTGCACCAGGCGCCCGCGACCGCGGTCGTGCTCGCGATGTACGCTT
>DATBBP010000125.1:0-5749 GCA_036270935.1 Gemmatimonadaceae bacterium | reverse complement strand
GATCGCGCGAGTCGTGCGAGCTCACTCGCCCGGATCGACGCCGTCGGGTACCGGCGAGAGCGGCCGTTTCGCGTTCCCGCCAATGGCGACCATTCGTTCGATCGCGCGACGTGCGCGATCGGCGATCGCACTTGGCACGCTGATTTGATGCTGTAGTAACTCCAGAGCCGTATGGACTTTCGGCAGTGTCGTGACCTTCATGTATGCGCACGACGCTCGGTCATTCGCGGCGTGGAATCGCTTGCTCGGGTTCTCCTTCCGGAGCCGATGCAGAATGCCGACTTCCGTCGCGACGATGAACTCGTCAGCGTTCGAAAGGGCGGGACGCTTGATCATCCCTTCGGTCGAGAGGATCTGCACACCATCGGCGTCGATGTCGCCCGCAGACATCGCCTCGAGCACGCTCGTCGAACAACCGCACTCGGGGTGAATGAGGAACTCTGCCTCGGGATGCAGCCGTCGCTGCAGACGAATATTCTCGGGATCGATTCCGGCGTGCACGTGACACTCACCCATCCAGACGAGAATGTTCTCGCGACTCGTCATGCGTCGAACGTGCGCGCCGAGAAACATGTCTGGCAGAAAGAGGATCTCCTGATCCGGCGGGATTGAATTGACGACTTCTACGGCGTTACCGGAAGTGCAGCAATAATCACTCTCGGCCTTTACCTCCGCCGTCGTATTGACATACGAGACGACGACGGCACCGGGATGCTCGGCTTTCCAGGCCCGGAGCTGCTCCGCATCGATGGTTGAAGCGAGGGAACAGCCAGCGGCGAGATCAGGCAACAGGACCATCTTGCTGGGCGAAAGAATGGCTGCTGTCTCAGCCATGAAGTGCACGCCGCAGAAGACGATGACCTTTGCCGATGTCCTGGCTGCCTCACGAGAGAGACCGAGTGAGTCACCAACGAAGTCCGCAACGTCCTGAACTTCCGGTCGCTCGTAGTTGTGCGCGAGAATGACCGCGTTGCGTTCGCGGGCTAGTTCCTTGATCTCGGCTTGGAGTTCCGCGATGAGCTCGTCCCGTTCGAGTGAAGAGGACTGAGACGCGGAGAAACTGGGCATGCCGGTCAATGTAATGCGCGAGGTTGGCCGCTGAGAGGTAAAGCACGGTAGTGCTGCAAAAGGCGAGCGCGCAGTTGCGGCCGAGAGCGCAATTACTGCTCGATATGCCGACCCTGCCACGAACGCTGCGGCTTTGGAAAGTCAGACCGGTAGTGCCCGCCGCGAGACTCTTTGCGTTGGAGCGCCGCCTCGACGATGAGCCGAGACGTCTCGACGAGATTCTGCTCTTCGGTTGCCCCGATGGGCAAACGCTCTTCAATGGTCGCGAGTGATTGCAACGCGAAGCGTAGTCCCTTCGCGGTGCGAGCGATGCCGGCGTGCTCCCACATCAATGCGCGCACGGCGTCGGCGCTCACCTGAGCCGCGCCGCGGTCGGTGAGGACGCGGACCTTCCAGCTCGCAGCAGGCGGCTCGCTCTTCAGCGCGGAGACGTGTGACAGATCGCGCGCGACTCGTTCGGCGAAAACGAGTCCCTCGAGGAGTGAGTTCGATGCCAGGCGATTGGCGCCGTGCACTCCGGTGCGTGCCACTTCGCCCACTGCATAGAGGCGTCTGAGTGTCGAACGACCGGAGAGATCGGTGACGACGCCTCCCATCATGTAGTGAGCGGCCGGCGTGACTGGGATGAGATCACGACGCGGGTCGATGCCTCGTGCCGTGCAAATGGCGAAGATGCCTGGAAAACGATTCGTGAAACCGTTGCCGAGCGAGCGCGCGTCGAGATGGACCTTGCCGGCTCGTTGCTCGCGGAAGATCGCGCGAGCGACGACGTCGCGCGGAGCCAGCTCGGCGAGCCGGTGGCGCTTGAGCATGAATCGCTCACCCGCGGCATTTACGAGGATTGCGCCCTCGCCGCGAACGGCTTCCGAAATCAACTGGAGAGGATTTTCGGCAGTGTCGAGGGCGGTGGGGTGAAACTGCACGAACTCCATGTCGGCCAAGCGCGCGCCAGCTCGATGAGCAATTGCGAAACCATCGCCGGTCGCGACCACTGGATTCGTGGTGTATCGATAGACTTGTCCGCAGCCGCCCGTTGCCAGGACGGTCACGTCGGCAAGGATCTCAGCTGGGCGACCGGCGATGCTCGCACGCACGCCAGCGCACTCGCTGCCGCGCACGATGAGATCGAGCACTCTCGCCTTCTCGATGACGCCAATACGCTCGCTCTCGTGGACGCGGTCGATCAGCGTGCGCGCGACTTCGGCGCCAGTCTGATCACCATGCGCGTGAACGATTCGGTTCGTCGAGTGTGCAGCCTCACGACCGAGCTTGAGGTCGCCGGTCGGCTCGAGGTCGAAGTCCGCGCCTGCGGTCTGAAGCTCTCGAACGCGCGCGGGCCCTTCTTCGACGAGCACTTGCACTGCCGCCGCGTCACAAAGCGCAGCGCCCGCGGCCAGCGTATCACGTCGGTGCAGTTCGGGTGAGTCGCCAGCGCCGAGCGCAGCGGCGATCCCGCCTTGCGCGTACGCGGTAGCGCTGTCGAACAGCGAGCGCTTCGTGAGGAGCAGGACGTCGGAATGCTCGGAGGCACGCCAGGCCGTGTGGAGCCCAGCCACGCCACTCCCGATCACGAGCACGCGCGTTCGCAGTCGGTCAGTCATCGCTGAAAGATAGAGAGACGCGTCCGCGTGTCATCCTGAGCTCCTCAGGATGACCGGGGCAGACCGCCTCTTCCCACAATCGATCCGCACAACGACCTTTGCAGCCATGCGGAAATTGTTGGTCTTGCTCGCAGTTCTGGCGATCGTCCACGTCGGTTTGCTGCTCGTGCATCCGAGCGGTGCTGCCGCGGCACGAACGCGCTCCGACGTGAATGTCGGCATCGTGTTCGACGTCGGTGGACGTGGCGACAAGTCGTTCAACGATGGGGCGTATGTCGGTGGAACGCGCGCCCAGCGCGAGCTCGGCGCCCACGTGCGATTCATCGAGCCGGGCGACGGCTCCGATCGAGAGTCCGGGCTTCGGCTGCTTGCAGCCGAGGGCATGGACCTCGTCATCGGCGTCGGGTTCATCTTCACCGACGACATAACGCAGCTCGCGAAAGACTATCCGCGAACGAGCTTCGCCGGGATCGACTTCGCCGTGAGCACGGACCGCGCGGGCAATCCCATTCTGCCGCCGCCTAACGTTGCCGCACTCAAATTTCGCGAGGAGCAGGGCTCGTTTCTCGTCGGCGCGCTCGCCGCGCTCGAGAGCAAGACCAAGAAGGTGGGCTTCGTGGGCGGCATGGATTCACCGTTGATTCAGAAGTTCGAGGTGGGATATCGCGCGGGCGTGAAGCAGGTATGTCCGCAGTGCACGGTGCTCGTTGGCTACGCGGGCGTTACACCGGAAGCGTTTCGTAATCCAGGCAAAGGAAAGGAGCTCGCGCTCAGCCAATACGGTCAGGGCGCAGACATCATTTATCACGCGTCCGGTTCGACGGGTTTGGGCGTGTTCGAGGCGGCGCGTCAGACGGGACATCTCGCAATCGGCGTCGATGCGGATCAGTACGCGGAGGCGCCGGGCCATGTGCTCACATCGATGGTCAAGGGCGTTGATGAGGCAGTCTTCGACGTCATCAAATTGGTGAAGGAGCATCGCTTCGAGGGCGGCATCTACCAACTCGGTCTCGCGGAGCACGGCGTCGGTTATGTGTATGACGCGCAGAATCGCGCGCTCATTCCCGACAGCGTGCGTGCAAAGGTCGAGTCGCTCAGCGGTGAGATCGTCGCTGGTCGGATCAACGTCCCGTCGACGAGATGATGTCGTCGACTCCTCCGGCCATACGGCTCACCGACATCGATAAAGCGTTTGGTCCGGTACAAGCAAACCGGGGTGCATCGCTCCAGGTCGCACGCGGCGAGATTCACGCACTTGTCGGCGAGAATGGCGCAGGCAAGTCGACGTTGATGCGCGTGTTGAGCGGGATGTACGCGCCGGACTCCGGCCGCATGGAAGTGGCGAATGCACGCGGCGAGTTACGCGATGTGACTGGCTGGAACACGGCCTCAGCGATCGCAGCAGGCGTGGGCATGGTGCATCAGCATTTCATGCTCGTACCAACGCTGACGATCGCGCAGAATCTGATACTCGGCGCCGAGCTGACGAAGGATGGCGTCTTGCACGTGCTCGATCGCGAGCGGGCGGCACACGCGGTGACCGAACTGAGTCAGCGAACGGGATTGCGCGTCAACGCAGAGCAGCGCGTCGGCGAGCTCTCGGTTGGTGAGGCGCAGCGCGTCGAGATTCTCAAGGCGTTGTATCGCGGAGCGCGGACACTGATTCTCGATGAGCCAACGGCGGTATTGTCGCCGCCGGAGGTCGCGGAGCTCTGGCAAGTGCTTCGGCAGATGCGCGAGCGCGGTGAGACCATCGTGCTCATCACGCACAAGCTCGACGAGGTCATGCAGATCTCCGACACGGTGACGGTGATGCGACACGGGAAGACGATCGCCCGAATGCGCACCAGCGACACGTCGCCGCAGGAGATCGCGCGCGAGATGGTCGGACGTGACGTGATGCTGGCGACCGGCATTCGACAGGAGGCGGCGATGGCTGGTGAGTCGTGGATGGACACGACCGCCACGGCATCCGCTTCCGAGAGCGGCTCGTTAGGCACCGGGGCATTGCTGCCCGCTCTCGAGGTGCGGCGGCTCGTCGTGTCCAACGCTCGGCGTACAACCGCGGTCGATGACGTGAGCTTCAGCGTCGCGGGCGGCGAGATCCTCGGCATTGCCGGTGTCGAGGGGAATGGCCAGACCGAATTGATCGAGGTCATTGCGGGCCTACGTCGCGCGCGCTCGGGATCGATTCTGCTCGATCACCTGGATATTACCGGCAGCAGCGTTCGCGTGCGTGGAGAGGCCGGCCTCTCGCACATCCCCGAAGACCGCCATGCGCGCGGACTCGTGCTCGACTATTCGATCGCAGAGAATCTGATTCTCGGGCAACAACATCGCTTCGCGCGCGGCGGATTCTTGAACACGCTCGATGGCGAGCGCATTGCCGAAAACGCGCGAAGGCAGATCGCTGCGTACGACATTCGGCCTAACGATGCGGCGATTCCGGCGCGCGCACTCTCGGGCGGCAATCAGCAGAAAATCGTCGTCGCGCGCGAGATGGGCAGGGACTTCCGCGTACTGCTTGCGGCGCAGCCGACGCGCGGCGTCGACGTCGGCGCGATCGAGTTCATTCACGGGCAGCTGCGTGCCGCACGCGCCGCGGGCAAGGCCATTCTGCTCGTCTCGGCGGATCTCTCCGAGATATTGGCGCTGTCGGATCGCATCGCGGTGATGTACGGCGGACGGTTCGTCGTCGTGCTTCCCCGTTCGCAGGCGAGCGAGGAAATCCTCGGGCCGTACATGACCGGCGCGGACCGCGCTGCATGACGACAACGTCGGCGGAAATGTCGGGCGATACCGCGACTCCGGAGACCGCGGCCCCGGCGCGAGCAGCGTCGCGATCGAGAATCGGAGAGGCGCTGCTTCCTTCACTCGTCGCGCTGCTCGTTGCGGCAATCGTCGGCGATGTGCTCATTGTCATCTTCGGGCAGGCGCCAGCCGCGGTATTCCGGTTGTTGCTCGAGGGCACGTGGGGCAACAGCTATGGCTTCGGACAGGTGCTCTACAAGGCGACGACGCTCACCTTTACCGGTCTCTCAATCGCCTTTGCGCTGCGTGCCGGTTTGTTCAACATCGGC
>DATBBP010000124.1:0-4175 GCA_036270935.1 Gemmatimonadaceae bacterium | reverse complement strand
ACGCACGCGTATGGTTCGATTCAGCCGCAGCTGTCGACGTACCTGACAGGCCCGGGGTATCTCGAGCCCACGTTGGCGCTGCGCGTTGCCGGCCAGAAAGTGTGGGGGCCGTATCCCTTCTTTGACGCCGCGTTCGTCGGTGGTGGATCGACGGTGCGTGGCTTCGCCGAGCAGCGCTTTGCGGGTGATGCGTCGCTGTACGGCAACGCGGAGCTGCGCGTGTTTCTGGCGAAGGTCTTCTTCCTGCTCCCCAGCGATTTCGGTGTCTTCGGACTTGCCGACGCGGGCCGAGTATTCTCCAGCGGCCAGTCATCCACTGTCATTCATTCCGGTTTCGGCGGCGGTCTGTGGCTGGCGCCGTTAGGCAGGACGAATACGCTGAGCCTCGCGATCGCGCGGTCGAAAGAGGCGAGTGGTCTGTATCTACGCTCGGGCTTCGCCTTCTGAGACCGGGGGCTCCGGAACTCGCCCATCGATCCACTGCGCGATGTCCTCCAGGACGGTCGCCTTGCCAACGTCATTCAGCAAGTCGTGATAGTACCCGTCGTAGAGCTTCAGAGTCTTGTCCTTCGACCCCGCGGCATCGTAGAACGCTTGGCTTCCACTCGGCTTCGTTGCGCGGTCCGCCGTACCATGCAGGATCAGTAACGGCACCGTGATCAACGGGAACTCGCTCTTCAGGCGATCGTCAGCCCGCGCGAGCTCGGCGATCGTCCGCGTTGGCTGGGTCTCGTTGGCAATGAGCGAGTCGTTATTCATCGCGGCCACGACTGACGGATCGCGCGAGAAGTCCTCATTCTTCAAGCGAAGCACGTGTGCATGTGGCGCGAGGTGACTTAGCCCTTTCAGCGCCGCGATCGCGAAGTCGGGCGCGGGGACTCGGAAGGCGAAGCTCTCGCAAACGAGTCCCGATAGCTCGTCCTGATGCGCGATTGCATAGAGGCAGGAGACGACGCCGCCCGCGCTGTGGCCGAGCAGGAACGCCGGCACGGCTACATGGCGAGACTTCGCCAACGCGACGACACCCGCGACATCTTCCACCCAATCCGACATAACGTCGACGTAGAATCGCTCGCCGTCGGATCGGCCGTGGCCGCGTAGGTCGAGCGCGTACACCGCGAAACCGCGCTTAGCGAACTGCTCTCCGACCCAGAGGTAGTAGCCACTGTGCGAGTTGAACCCGTGGCAGACAATGACGACGCCGCGCGGGTTTCCGGCCGGCAGCCAGGATCTGACGAACAGGCCCAGACCACTACTCGTCTCGATCGTTTCCTCGCGCTCGGTCGCAACGCTCAATTCCAGCATTGGATTCTCCTTGATCGTTAGGCGCACGATGCCGGAGCGATCATGCGCGTGGACAACGTCGGTTAGCGGCTTGTCGCCGCTTCCTTTGTCGCTGCGTAGATCGTATTCGTCGGCCCGTTGCCCGTTATGTATACGACAACTGGCAGCTCTCGCGTGAACGCGTAATGCAGCGTGGCTGCGGGCTCCGTATAGAACGCTCCCGCCGAGAGCGCGCGAGCGCGAGATGTGTCCGCGTGGCTGCCGTAGGCGAAGAACCACGTGCCGGACACGACGACTCCGAAGCGATTGTCGCGGTGACTGTGGGCGGCGATGCGAGTGTGCGCGGGAACGCGAATCTCGATCGCATAGGGACCCTCCTTGGTCGGATCGCCCGAGAGAATCGTCGTTTGAATGCCACTCACACCCGATGTGCCGGCACCGGCGCCGCGACGCGCCATCGTGTCAACGTCCGATCGACTGAGCGATCGCTGCAGCACGGCGCCGCTCTCGCTTGACTCGTTAGGTCGAAGGAAGGACTCGATGGCGGCAACGGTGTTGGCCGGTTGCTCCTCCATCAACCAGTGGCCGGCGTCGGCGATGACGACGCCATGGACATCGTCCGCGGCGAAACGCATCACGTACGCCATCGTCTGGCCGAAGGCGTGGTCGCCTCCGAGCGCAAGGACCGGCATCAGCAATCGGCCGCGCGCGAGCAAAGCCCGGTTGTCGATTGCATCCTGATCGAATGCGGCGAACTGCGAGAAGCCAGCGTGCATGTTCCCGGGACGCGCATAGAGCGCCGCATAATGTTCGCGCGAGGCCTCGTCGAATCGCGCGGGATTCGCCGAAAACTCATTCCAGAATCGATCCAGATAGATGCGCTCGCGTCCCGCCACGAGTCGCTCCATATCTGGACCGCCGAATCGGAAGTGCCACAATAGCGGAGCCTTGAGAATGTCGTCCCACGGGCCAATCCCCGGAATAGGCGCGTCCATGACCACCAGCTTCGTGACGCGCGCCGGGTTCTCCGCCGCGAGCGGGTACGCAACCATGTTGCCGATGTCATGCGCGACAACATCCGCGCGCGTGATGCCGAGTGAGTCCATGACAGCGGCGATGTCGGCTGCCTCGTTCTTCTTGTCGAAACCGCCGACAGCGGGCGCGGAGAGTCCCATCCCACGCAAATCCGGCGCGATGACCCGATGAGTGCGCGCCAGCGCCGCGGCCAGTGGCGCCCACATGTCACCCGTTTCTCCGTACCCGTGAAGGAGCACGACCGCCGGCCCGCTCCCGCCGATACGCACGTGGAGCGTCGTGCCATTCACGGCGATCTCTCGCGTGACGAACGTCTTTGGATATGTGAATCCCTGCCCTGCCGCCAGTGATGCGTTTACGCCGATGATGATGACGCCGGCGCACAGAGTCGCAAGTGTTCTATTGATCATCCTGGTCCGCATGTCTCCTCTCCGTTATCACGTGTGTGAAACTCATGAGGGAGGATCGCGTTCGGGTGCCGCCAGGACTATTGGCCCACGGGCCGCTCTTTCTCTACGCCGATCGGATTACACGAGGGTGCGCGAGCCTGACGCGCCGACTGCAACGATCTCAGGGCAGGTGGATGATTCCTCGTTTGAGCGCAACGGTGACCGCTTCGGTACGGTCCGCGACGCCGAGCTTCTCGAGCACATGTCTGACGTGAACCTTCACCGTCGATTCGGTTCGGCCAATCGCGTCACCGATTTCCTTGTTGCTCTTTCCGCCCACCATCAGGGCGAGCACCTCGAGCTCACGCTCAGTGAGCTCGACACGCGGTGTGTACTCGGCCAGTCGCTGGGCCACCGCGGCCGGCAGCGCTCGCGCGCCACCGTCAACCGCGCGAATCGCGTCCGCGACCTCGTGGCGAACGACATCCTTGAGGAGATAACCCCGCGCACCCGCCGCCAGCGCGCGATGGATATCGGCATCGCCTTCGTAGGTCGTGAGGGCGATGATCTTCGCGTCTCGAAACTCACTCGTGATTCGGCCGATCGCCTGCGCGCCGCCCATGACCGGCATGCTCAAGTCCATCAGGGTAACGTCGGGTCTGTGCTGACGGAACAGCTCGATCGCCTCCCGACCATCACCGGCTTCCGCGACGAGCTCGAAATCGTTATGTAACGCGAGTAGCGCGGCCAGACCGTCGCGGTAGACCGGATGATCATCTACCGTCATGACACGAATGACGCGCCCGTCCGCAGCGCCGGGCATCCGGTCGGCATCTCCCGCTTTGGGCGCCATGCTATACGGTGACTCGGCGGGTGGCCGGCGCACAATACGCCGTTCGGGTGATCTTTAGCTGTGCTGCGTGAGTTTGGCGAACAATCCGATTCCGTACGGGACTCTGACCGAGACGGTCGTACCACGCCCTGCTTCACTCCAGAGCGTGAGGCGCGCTCCGATTCTGCTCGCACGTTCGCGGATGCCGAGCAAGCCCCAATGACCAGGCCGGCGCTGCGCGCCATCGGAATCGAACCCCTCGCCGTCGTCGGTGATCGTTAGGTGCAGACTTCGCCACCAATACGCCAGCTCGACGGTTGCCAGCTTCGCGCCCGCGTGTTTTCGGACATTGGTGAGTGCCTCGGCGACGATTCGAACGCATTCGACGTGCGAGGCCGGATCGAGGCGTCGCACACGGCCATGGACGCCGATCCGAAGCTCCGTCGCGCTCGTTGCCAGAATGCGTTTCCCGGTTTCCTCACACTCGGTCGCGAGATCGGTTCCCGTATCGTCGAGGGGACGAATATCCCACACGGCTTCACGAGCCTGTTTGAGTGTTTGATCAATCATGGTCTGGACGCGATCGAGCAGCGGTTGTTGCGCCGACGGCAGCGCGAGGCGCGCCGACGCGGCAT
>DATBBP010000123.1:0-1706 GCA_036270935.1 Gemmatimonadaceae bacterium | reverse complement strand
GGTGAGCTCACGCTGTTCTCGCCGGCAAAACGCGAGCCTGGCCTGCCCTCCCTCGAGTCTGTCTGGCGCGGGCACGCTCGCTCGATCGTTCTCGTCGAAACGCCGGGAACCCACTTGACGATGCTCTCGCCGCGGCATGCGGAGACGACGGCTGCGTGTGTGACGCGATGTCTTCCTGTCGGCCCTCTCGCGTTCGAACCGTGGCAAACGCGCGTGAGCGAGCTGTAGCACTCAAGTCCCCGGCGTGTCCCGCGGTGGGAACCCAGCGTGGACGCGCGACCAGCATGGACATTCCTCCAACGCTCCGCGACGCAACCGGCGCCTGTCTGGTGTTGATCGCAACAGACTGTTGGGATCAGACGAATGGAATCACAACGCTGTATCGAGCGGTGATTCGATCCATGGACGAACGGTTCCCCGGCCTCTGCCGGCTGCTGATCGTTCATCCGACCGATCGCGCATTCGACGAATCGATCGGATGCGGTCATCGCGTGATCGGCATGGCACCGCGATTCCGATTTCACCTTCCGCAATACCCGGAGCTCGTCACGGGATATGTCAGACACAGCGATTTCAGAAACCTCGAGTCGATCTATGGGAATGTCGACGTCGTCCACATTGCGACGCAAGGGCTTCTGGGCGTATCGGCGATGCGGTACGCCGCCAGATATCGAAAGCGCTGCGTCGGTTTCTATCACACGAACTGGCCCGCATACATCGACGAATATCTGCCGTCCCTGATCCCGTCCTGGCTGAAGGTCAGCCTCGCACGCCGGTGGGACCAGATGACGTACGGACAATGCGGCCACTTGATCGGGCACACGAGGAGGACCGAACAATGCCTCAGCAGCGTGTTGAAACAGCGGCTTCTTTGCACGTCGGCGTTTGTCGATGTTCGGCGATTTGCGACAGCCGACGCGATGCCTGCGAACGAGCGAACCGCTGATCCGCTCGTATTCGGATTCGTCGGCAGGGTCGCGAGAGAAAAACATCTCTCCCGGATCCTGAATCGTGCCGAGACGATCAAGCACCTCGGTTGTCGGTTGGTTATCGTTGGTGACGGACCCGAACGCGCGAGGTTGGCGCGGGCGAGCGCCGATTTTGTCGGCTACAAACGCGGTGACGATCTCGTTGCGATGTACCGAGCGATGCACTTCCTGCTGATGCCTGCACGCACCGACACGCTGGGGCTGGTCCTGCTCGAGGCGGCGGCGTGCGGAACTCCAGCCGTCGCGCTACGGGGCACGGCTGCAGCCGATCTCATACTGCGATACGAATCTGGCGTCGTCGTCGACGATTTCGACGAAGGTTTGTTTCAGTCCCTCTGCAACCTAGCGCGATCGGAACGGTTCGAGCCGATGCGCACTCGCGCAAAGGCCATGGCCGCCGATCATGACATTTCAGCAGGGACGACGATCCTGGTCAACGCGTGGCTCGACGGTGACACGGCCGATCTGAAGGACCGCACTACATCCAATCGTAGATCGCTCTAAGACTCGGCAATCGTGGTGAGTACCGCCGCGACGACGCGATCGCATCGTGGCGCCTGAAACTGAAAAGCACCTGCCGTCACCTCGCCGATCCGCGCCGTCACCGCGCGGCGAATCATGGCGCGCGCGCGGTGCAGGCGCGTCTTGACCGCCTCCTCACCGAGCCCAAGGCCCTCGCCCGCCTCACTCGTGCTCAGACCTTCGATATCGCGCAGC
>DATBBP010000122.1:0-5169 GCA_036270935.1 Gemmatimonadaceae bacterium | reverse complement strand
GCACCTTGTTCGTGCGAATCGCGTCGAAGGCGATGAACACGCCTTCGGTGAGTTGATAGAGACTGTTGCCGAGCGAGCGTGTCATGAGCGTTTCCTCATTCGCTGCGCATGGCGAGGATCGGATCCAGCCGTGCTGCCCGGCTCGCGGGGTACGCACCTGCAACGATTCCAACGCCGCCGCCGATGGCGACAGCGAGCACGATCGACCACGGCGCGACGGCGGCGGGCAAGGGTGACACCTTCGCCACGACCGCGGCGAGAGCGATACCGAGCGCCACGCCAATCAGGGCACCGACGGCGCTCAACGTCGCCGATTCCACCAGAAACTGCGCGAGAATGTCGCGCCTCCGCGCGCCCAGCGACTTACGAATGCCGATCTCGCGCGTTCGCTCGGCCACCGCCACCAGCATGATATTCATGATCACGATCGCGCCGACGACGAGTCCAATCGCGGGCAATACCGTGCCGGCGAGTACCATGAACTTGCGGATCGTCCGCCATTGACTGAGTGCGGACTCCGAGCTCTCGAGCACGAAGTCGTCTGCTTCAGCCGGTCCGAGACGATGACGCTTGCGCATCAACTCGCGAACGATCTCCTCGAGACCGCTGAACGCCGCCGGATTCGGGGACTGGACAACGACGCCGTAGAGGTTGTTTCGCGAGCCGGCGATCCGCATCATCTCGGAGTGGAATGGCGCAATGACCTGCCGATCCAGTGCCAACCCGAAAACCGTGCCCTGTTTCTCGAGAACCCCGATGACGGTAAACGGGAACCGATGGATACGAATCTCGCGTCCGATCGGATCGAGATTCGGGAAATAGCGCTCCGCGATCTCCTGACCGATCACGATGACCGGCGCGCCGAGCGCGTCTTCCTGTTCGTTGAAGATGCGGCCCTTGGAGAGCGCGAGATCCTTGATCAGGAAATACTCCGGCGACGCTGCCTCGGCGAGCACCTTCGGACCGCCTTGCGCGAATGGCGAGCTCGCATCGGTCCGAGTGACGTTGTGCATCGCCCATCGCGTGCCGGGCGGCAACGCTTCTCGCACGGCGAGCGCATCGTCGGTCTGGATCTTCGGTCGCCGCTGCCATGCCTTCCACTCGGCCTCGGTGACGTCGTTCTGAATATCGGGGAAGCTGCGGAGGTTGAAGGTGTTCACGCCAAGGAATTTCCCTGCGAAATCCTCCTCCACGTAACGATTCATTCCCTGCACAATGGAGACGACAGCGATCAGGAACATCACACTGATCGTGACGCCAATGAGCGTGAAGAAGCTTTTCAGCTTCTGCACGCAGAGGGTGCCGAGGGCGAGACGAACGGCTTCGAAAAGGGGCATTGACTAGAGTGGCGAGAGGCGAGTGACGAGATATTGCGATTTACTCGACACTATCCACTCGCCACGCGACACTACGAGGAGAAGAGCACTCGGTTACAACGATCTACAGTCCCGCTCGTGCTGCAAACGCCTCTCGCCGATCATCGGTCGACACCAGTCCATCGCGCAGAACGACGACACGGCGAGCGTGCGCTGCGATGTCGGCCTCGTGCGTCACCATGATTACGGTCTGCCCGCTGGTCGCGAGAACCTCGAACACCTTCATGATCTCTTCCGAGGTCTGCGAGTCGAGGTTACCGGTCGGCTCGTCGGCCAGGAGGATGGACGGGTTGTTCACCAGCGCGCGCGCAATGGCGACACGCTGCCGCTGGCCGCCGGAGAGCTCGTTCGGCTTGTGGTCCATCCGGTCGTCCAGCTGCACCTGCTCCAGCGCATGCTTCGCGCGACGCTTGCGCTCGTCAGCGGCGATGCCCGCGTACACGAGCGGCAGCTCGACGTTATGCAGCGCCGTGGCGCGTGGGAGCAGATTGAACGTCTGGAAGACGAATCCAATCTCCTTGTTCCGTACGCGCGCCAGCTCGTCATCGCTCATGCGGGACACGAGCGTCCCGTTGAGCCAATACTCACCAGCCGTTGGCGTGTCGAGACAGCCGATGAGATTCATGAGCGTCGACTTGCCCGAGCCCGAAGGACCCATAATCGCGACGTACTCGTTCCGCCCGATGGCAACGTCTACGCCGCGTAAGGCGCGCACGACTTCGCCGCCCATGTCGTAATCGCGCCTGATTCCGCGCGTCACGATGACCCATCGCTTGTCTGGTGCCTGTCCAGCTGCTTCGACGACGACTCGCCGTTCGGCGGTCGTCCCCATCGGTGGCTCGACGATCTCCTGATTCACGCTTTACGCTCCCGGCTTCTTGGCATCCTGCTTGGTTTCTTTCACGAGCGCACCATCCTTCAGCTCGCGAATTGCCTGGTAGGTTCCGGCGACGATGCGCTCATTCTCCTTGAGGCCACTCAGCACTTCGAAGTGCTTCTCGCCGGTAATCCCTCTCTTTACGGGCCGGAAAGTCACTTTGTTGTCACTGCCGACGACGAACACGCCCTCGACGTCCTTCTTGCCGACTTCCTTCTTCGGCTTCGGCTTGCCCAATCCCACCGCGGTGTCCCCCGACGTCAGGCTCGAGTCCTCACGGACCGTGAGCGCAATGATCGGGATCGAGAGCACGTTCCGCCGCGAGTCCGTCACGATCTTCGCTGTCGCCGAGAAATCCGGACGCGTTTCCGGCGGCACGTTGAGCAGCTGAATCGTGACCTCGTAGTCTACGGCCTGATCGCCGGTGGACTGCGCTGCCGTCGCCGATTTCACCGAGCTGTTCGAGATCTTGGTGACACGGCCGATGAAGGTCGTATCCGGGAACGCGTCGATCTGCACGAGCGCCGAATCGCCGATCGTGATACGCGCAACGTCCGTCTCGTCGACTTTGACCTTGGTCTCGAGAACCGACATGTCGCTGATCGTGAGCAACGTCGCGGCGTCCTTGTTGAGCGTTCCCATAATCGCCGTCTCACCGCCCTCGACGTTGAGGCGAGTGACGCGGCCAGCCATGGGCGCGAAGATCGTCGTCTTCCCGAGCGCACTGCGCACCTGCGCGAGCTCGGCGGTGTTCTGATCCACGAGGTGGTTCTGCGACTCGAGCACGGCCTTATCGACGTCGACGGTCGTGCTCAGTTGCTCGAGCTGCTCATCGGAGATCAGTTGAGCATTGGCCTTCTTGATCTCGAGCGACCGCTCGTAGCTCTTCTGGGCCTGCAGCAGGTTGGCCTTCGCCTGTGCCGACGACGCCTTCGCCGCGGAGAGCGCCGCTTCCGCGCGCTGGACATTTGCCTGGGCTTCCTGCGGATCGATTTGCAGGAGGAACTGACCCTTCGAGACCATCTGGCCTTCTTTTACAGCCAGCCGAACGATTTTGCCGGTGATATCGGAGCTGAGGTCGACCTTCGTTTGCGGCGTGACGTTGCCGCTCGCCGTCACGGATGCGATGAGGTCGCGCCTCTGAACCGGCTCGATGCGGACGCTCACGCCCTTCGTGCCGCTGCGCATCGCCGTCAGCACAATGATGCCGGCCAGCGCAAGCACCAAGATACCAGCGACCGACAGCTTCGTGTTCTTGCTCATGTAGTATTGAGCCTCTGTTGCTCAGCGAAGGGGACGGCCGACTGCCGCTTCGAGAATGGCGAAGTCCCGGTGATAGTCGTAAATCGCGTTGATCCGATCGGTCTGCGCCTGCACGTATGTACCAACGGCCGTGGTTACGTCCAGGAACGTTGTCGCGCCGACGCGATATCTCTCTTGCGCGTACGTCAACTCTTCACTCGCCTTCTGTGCGTTCACCGCCTGCATCTCTACTGTCCGCGCGGCCGTTACGAGATTGAGATAGCCCTGTGTCACGTCGGCGGTCATCTGCAGCTCGCGCGATTTCACATTCAGCCGGGCGTTGTCGCGATCAACCTGCGCCTGCTCGACACGCTGCTCGCGGTTGAAGTTGTCGAAGATTGGAATTGACAATTGTGCCGAGAACGAGAGCGGCGCGCGCTGGAACTTGAAGGGAAACTGGTTGTTCTCCGCGCGGATCTGCGCTGCCTGATCGCTGCTGAGCGTGAATCGTCCATTGTTGCACAGCAGGCTCGACATGTTCAGCGCGGTGCGAATCGAATCCTGCGACAGGCAGCTCGAGAGCCCGCGCTGATTGCCGAGCATGACCTGCTGAACGGGGAAATCAGAATTCGTGTACTGGAACGACGTACCGCTCCACCCAGTGGAGAGGCTCAACGTCGGCGTGTAATTCGACTGCGCGACGCGCACATTCCAACCGGCCGATCGCTCTCGCTCGCGAAGTGCTTGGACTGCGGGATTCGCGCGGCGAGCAAGGTCGAGCACCGAATCGAGCGAGAAGGTCGGTTTGGCGACTGCGAACGTCGTCGTCAGCTGGACGTCGCCCTGTGGGGGCTGAATACCAATTTGTTGAAATAGCGTGACCTTCCCGACCTCGGCCGCGTTGTGGGCCGTCAGCGCGGCGACTTCAGCCTGACCCAGCGTTACTTCAGCGCGCCGCACCGCGAGGATGTTGTCCGCGCCCACCGCCACGCGCGCTTTCGCCAACTCCAGGTTCGCTCGCTGCACCTGCACGAGCGTGTCATTCAATGAAGCAGTCGCTTCCGCGCGGAGAGCGGCGATGTACTGCTGCGTGACCAGTGAGCGCATCGTCTCAGCCACGCCGGTGATGTCTGCGTCCGCGGCGACGCGATTGGCCTTAGCCGCTCGCGGCTGCACCAGCGTGCCCGCGTTGAGCCGGTAATTCAGACCGAGCTGGTATTGCGACTGCAGCTGATCTGAACCGACGGCGAGCGACCCGCCCTGGACGAAGATCTGGCCCCCCTGCTGGTAGCCCGAGTAAAACGAAGCGTTCGACGACGGCAAAAGGGCCCCGTACGCGGCCCTCACCTGCGCATCGGCGCTCTTTCGCTCATTGGCCGTCTGCAGATATAGCGGATTGTTCTGTCTTGCGAGGGAGATGGCCTCGTCGAGCGTGAGTATCGCCGATGGAGCGGAACGAGGCTGTTGCGAAGGAGTGGGCGCTTGCCCGCCAAGCATGGCGGGCACGATGGCGCCGAGCAGCGCCGTGAGGGCGACCGGCTTCAGCAAACGCATTGTCGGTGGGTCCTATGGCTGGGAGTCTGCGGGCAGTACGGGGTGCGCGTAGGGCCGGTTTCAAGGATCGACCGGTTCCGAAAGCGATGGAAGGGCCAAGCCGGGGGAGGCAGGCTTGGG
>DATBBP010000121.1:0-2374 GCA_036270935.1 Gemmatimonadaceae bacterium | reverse complement strand
GACGTTCGCGGCGGTGTCGCGTACGATCGCGCGATGGCGCGCCCCGATCGTGCGGACAACGTCTTGCTCGAGAAGCGGAATCGCCTCAGCCAAACCAAACGACTCAGACGGCAATTCGGCCCGGTCTCCTCATACGTCGTTAGGCTCGCTCACTCGGCGTCGCTCGCTTGCAGATCGTCTGGACGTAGATCAGTACGCCGCCACTCGTAACGCGTCAACACCTCGCGCTCGGCGTCGTCCCATTCGGGGTTGTAGAGATGCGCGTGTGGCGCCGGTATGCTCGGCCACCCTTCGCGGAAGCCGCCATCCTCGAGCAACATGATGTAGCGATCCAGCGGGCCGTACGCATAGATGAGATCGTGCCGGTCCCACACGATGGTTCCGTCGCCGGCACCGCACAACGCCCAGAAATCGTGACGTGAGTCCTGGGCGATGAAGTCGCCGAAGCGGTCGAGAAACGCCGCCAGTTCGTCGCTCTCGATCCATGGACTTTCGTAGCGTCCGAGCAACGCGTGCGTTCGCGAGGTGTGCAGCACGTAGAGCAGCTTGTGCGGCGGCCCAACACTCGCGGCAAGATACTGGAAGAGAAAACGCTGCCCGCCACGTGGACCGATGCGGAGACGCTCGACGCGCTTGTCCGTCGTCCACTCTCGCACGAAAGTGTTCGCGTGGTGGAACGGCTGCCATTCGTCGTCAACGAAATGCTGCAGTTTGTCTGTCACGTCCAGAAAGGTGCTCGGTGCTAAGGTGCTAGGTGCTAGACGTCGCTGACGCCGACGCACCGCGCCTACTGCCCTCGTCGAAAGCTGCCGGCCTCGAGGTAGTGGACGATCTGGGACACAACGGTAGGCGCGATCATCAACAGTGGATGCCAGTGGGGCACGACGAGAAAGTCCCTCATGCCTTCAACGCGTGCCTGCTCGACCCTCACCTTGCCGTCGTTCGCGTCGCCGAGGATCGCCGAGAAGAGGGGATTGTAGCTCCGGCTGCCAGCGATGACGCCGAGGTCGAACGACACCGGCGGAAGCCGACGAGGCACGCCGTTCTGCCGCGTGCCGAGCTGAAGTCCAGCGGGCCCAGTGCATTGCCGGTAAATCCAACCAAAGACTGGAATGCGCGGCAGCACGTCGGCGAGCTCACTCCCCCCGTTAGGCGGCCCGAGCATGACGACACGCCCGATCTGCTCGAGCGGCAAGAACCCGCGGTCGATGGCGACGCGAAGCAGAATGCCGCCGAGTGAGTGGGTAACAAAGTCGAGCCGCCTCTCAGTTGCCCACTCTCTCACCTGCCGAGCGACGTCGGTGGCAAGCGTCTCGATGTCAGCGGTCCGCGACGGATAGCCGACGTTGAACACGTCATACTCACGCTCAGCCAGCGCATGTTCGACAAGGCGCATCGACCGCGCCGATCGGCCGAGTCCGTGGAGGAGAACGGCTCGCTTCGAGCGAGTTTCTGCTGACATGCTGTAAATCTATGGCCGGTCAAAGGCAGCTTGAACGACCTGCAACAGCTCGCGCCAATCACTGACGACGAGCACGTCGCCGTCACTGGTGCCAGCGTCATGGCCACCAAACCACACAGGATGCATTCCCGCGGCGCGAGCGCCCGCGACATCCGTGTCGGGCCGATCGCCGACGAACCAGATGTCCCTCGCGCAAACACCAAGGAGCCCAGCGGCGGTCTCGAACAGCAGCGGGTTCGGCTTCCGCACCGCGTAATCGGCCGAGGCGACGACGATCGAGAGATGTTCGGCCAGTCCGTGCTTCGAGAGCTCGTGCCGAATCACCTCACCGCGAAATGAGGAATTGCTCACGACGCCCAGGGCGATGCCGGCGCGGTGGAGCTCCCCCAGTACTTCGCGCGCGCCGGCCATCGGTCGCGTCGTGACGGAGGCGTTCCAGAATGCGAGCTCGAGCTCGTCGAGTGACATGGCGAAGCGAACGCCAAAGTAGTCGTAGATGAGGCGAGTGAGCGCGGGCCATGGCGTCTCGATCTGAAACTCGTCGCGGCGCGCACCGACCTCCTCGGTCACGCAATCGACGCGTTCGATGATCGCGCCGAGGCTCACGTTAGGCGGCCGGTGCGCAACGTGAGTGAGAAGGATCTGCATCCCGGCGCGTGGGTCGAACGAGGCCTCCTCGACGAGCGTGCCGCCGTAATCGAGAAGCATGCCGCGCGGAGCCGCGCGCTTAGCGTCGTTCATCGATTCGCAATCAATGTCAAATGAAAGGACAATGGCTGTGCCACGACCCCGTAATCAAGGGATCGTACCGTGAAGGCACAATCGACTCGAGGCGCTCATGAGCAGCGAGAGGCAGGCGGTTTCGGAAATGAACGTCACCCCAATGCTCGACGTACTGCTGGTGCTCCTGAT
>DATBBP010000120.1:0-7572 GCA_036270935.1 Gemmatimonadaceae bacterium | reverse complement strand
TTTTGTCGGGCGCCAGGCCATGGTCCAGCTCTCGTACAGAATGTTGGCCTGAGCCCACTCGAAGAAGTTCTCGTCTTGCCCGAAGATGAGGAGGAAACTCGACGAGAAGGTATTCCAGGTGGGTGTGCTGAAGTTGACGACGTAATCGCGATTGGGAATGCGCGGCACGCCCGTGAATTTCACGGTATCGGTACGTCCGTTGAGCGCCTGCACATAGTAGTAGTTCGCGTAGAGCGCGGTGTCGAAGCCGAAGGTCTCCCAGTACACCGAGGCACCGACCCGCCAGCCGCCCCGAAGCGCCGCGCCCGTGGAGAAGTGAAATTTCTTTTCGATTGCGTCGCCGTGATCGAAGAGGTTGGCATACTGCCAGGTGAAATCGTTGAACTGATCGAAGGTGAAGCTCTCGACGAACGCGCCCGGACGCCCATACCAGGTGAATTGCTGGTCCTCTCCGATGTGCGCAACGTTCGCGCGGCTGATGAAGCCGCTCGCGGCAACGAAGCGATCGCTGATGCCGCTGAACACATAACGAGAGCTGTATGATCGGCCGGTGCGGCTCAGTGTCGCGTTCCAGAGCGGCGCGTCGGCGGTGACGTCCGTGGCCGCGGTGTGCGTCCGGCTGCCAGCGAGCTGCGTCTGGAGACTCCAGACCTTCGCGAACACGAGTCGTGAATCGATATCGGCGACATGGTTCGAGTTTGCTCCGTCGATCTTGTCAGTGTACGTGAGCCCGACACGCGATGCTGGCCCGAGACCGTGCTGTAACCGCAGGATGTTGAATACAGGATGGTCGAGGCCCGATATCGATGAGGAGCGATCGTCAACGGCGGAGAGAAACGCGATGTCGGTTCCGCCGCCCTTTCCCGTGAGCTTCGCTGCCGCTACCGGTTGCACGATGCGGCGAGTGTAGATCAGCTGATTAGGCGTGTTGAACTGCTCGATGCCGTCGAGGAAGAAAGGCCGCTTCTCGGCGAAATAGAGTGACGACCGCGGATCGAAAACGAATTGCCCTGCATCTGCCTCGATCTGTGAGAAGTCCGGGTGAACGGTGCTGTTGAGCGTGAGGTTCTCCGTCGCGCCCCAGCGTAGGTTTCCACCGACGACAGGCCGCTCCGCGGCGTACTGCCAGCCTTCGCCAGGCGTCGCAGCGCCTAACGTATGTTGCGTGATCTCGGGATTGATGTCGAGGACGAGCCCGCGATGTAGATCAGTGAGACCATCGATCGTGCCGGATTGCGCGAGAAAGGAGGCGCCAGCGCGATCAGTCGGCGTCCACGTCTGCTCGTGTCCGGAATGCTGCACCTCGCGCACGACTTGAAGCCGCCAACTCTGCACGTCGGCCGCCTGAAAGCGCAGCGATTTGAATGGAATCCGAATCTCGACTTCGTAGCCGAAGTCCGTCAGGCGACCCTTTGATTGGTATACGAAGTCGGCACTCAGATCCGGCGCCTCTCGGCCGGCGGACGAGACGATGAACCCCGACGATCGGTTTACGCCTTGCTCGACGATCGTACCATCCATCTGCGCGCCTAGCGGATTCACGCCGAAGACGAGCGCTTGACGTCCGTCGCCGAAGGTGCCGAGGAGAATCTGGATCTGGTCATCGGTCGAGATCTTGTCTCGATCGGCGAGCGTCGCGCGGACGGCAGCCGGCCCGCCGTGCGGCTCGTATGCCCGAATCCCGAAATAGATCGCCGTCGGCGAATACCAAATGAGCACCTCAGTCGAGTCTTCGGCCGGGAGTCCGTCCTTGGGCGAGAATTCGGAGAAGCCGGTGAGGCGAGCCGCGGCGGACCAGACAGGTTCGTCGAGCACGCCGTCGATGCGCACGTCGGACTCGAGACGCGGCGCGCGCGCATGAATGGCGAGTGCGCGGCCGCTATAGGTCGCGCCGGTAACCGCCGGCGCGCCGGTGAGTGTCTGGAAGAGACCGAGGAGAGGAATCAGCACGGCGGTCGAACTTCAAACGGGGAGTGGCAAGTAGCAAGTAGGAAATGGCGAGTAGTCGCGTGGCGCGTGGCGCGTGGCGCGTGGCGCGTGGCGTCGTAAAATCACGTATCTGTAGCTGCGCGACCCGTCGCTCTCCACTCGCCACGCGCCACGCGCCACTCGCCCACTCGCCCACTCGCCACTCGCCACTCGCCACTCGCCACTCACCACTCGCATGTCAGAGCACTTCCGTCGGCTGGAGCGGTTGTATCACGCGGCCCCGATCAACGACTACTTCCGGCCGAATCTGCACATTCCCGAGGCCGGAGTGGCCGAGCTGAGTCTCGCGATTCGGCCTGATTTTCATCACGCTGCTCATGCGGCACACGGGGCGGTCTATTTCAAGGCGTTGGACGACGCCACGTTCTTCGCCGCGAACTCGCTCGTCGATGATGTCTTTGTTCTCACGGTGTCATTCAATCTCTATCTCACGCGACCGGTGAGTGAAGGCGAGGTCACAGCGCGCGGGCGCGTGGTCTCGCGATCGAAGCGGTTATATCTCGCGGAAGGAGTGATGCATGACTCGCGAGGGCGAGAGATTGCGCGCGGAAGTGGGGCGTTCATGCCCAGCACGATCGCATTAGCGGATCTCGAAGAGTACCGCTAGCTCGCCGGCGTAACGCGCTTCGGAGTCGGAACGTGGTGCGAGCCGTGCTCGCGTCAGGGCTTTGAGACGTTAGGCGTAGGCGCAGTTTCTCGTACGCGAGCCTCGGCGGTTGGTACCCACTTGTCGCCGCGGAGGACAAGCTGATAGGCGCGCTCGAATCGCAGTGATTCGCTGCCGTGGCCCGTGGGAGTGTCGAATTTCTGTACCGCGAGATACACCTCGACGGAGTCGACGCCGCGTGCGAGGACGTCTGAGAAGCGGACGACATATCCGGGGCCGCGCGCTGCGCACTGAGGGGTCTTTCGTGAGGCGGTAATCGCCGGCTCGCAGGTGCCTTGAGTCACGCCGCGGTCACGCAAACCGACTTCGACGGTGCCGGGAAGCCTGCCATCCTCCGCCATTCCTCCAGCGCGGGGGAGAACACGGCGATCGAGCAGCAGCGTGAGTGCCGGATCGTTCAGCTCGAATGCGCTGCCGAGCGCGGCCTGATAGACCGAGACGCGCGTGTTGGGCTGTAGCGACGCGACCCGCAAACCGTGTCCGCGCACGTAATGGTCGTCGTCGCCGGTTGCACAGGCGACGAGCATCGACGCGAGTAGCGTCGCAAGAGTGAGTGAGCGTAGAGAAAGAGTCATCTGATCGGGAGCCCACGCGTTTCAGAGTGCGCTCACCGATAATGACGCTGAATGCAGCCTTGCCGTCAAACGGTGGTTGGAGGTTGGTAGAAGAGGAAAGCCGGCAAGCAGCACCGCTCGCCGGCTGATTTCAACCCTCACCTACTAATGATCACCAGCGACCAGTCACGAATACCAACCACTCACTGCAAGTTATTTCGCGTCGCGACCACAACCGTTCCACCGGTCGCGCGCATCGTGAGATTCACGGGAGCATCGGCAGCACGTCGATAGGCAACTTCCTGCTCGCGACGACGACGGTCCAGCTCCTGTGGACTGAACGTTCTGTTGGAGCTTGGAAAGAGTCCGCCGGGACGGCCGGTCGTCGCAACGTCGTTCCCGACCTCCTCGATCTCGACGTCGTCGAGCCACGCCTGTCCCGATCCGCTGAGCAGGAATCCGTATGTCATGCCGATGGCATCGCGCGGAATGTCGAGCACGATTTCTTCGCGCGACCAATCATTGGTGAGCATGAGCGGACGATTCTGCATATAGTCCGAGGTCTGCACGACACCCTCGCCGTCGACGCGCATGAAGAGCACGGCCGTGCCTTCGTTGACACCGATTGTTTTGAGATATCCAGATAGTCGCACGCGTTTGCCTCGATAGGCATCGGCGCGAATGCTTTGCGCAAGCATCGCTGAGTTGCGCGGCGACTCGGTGTTCGCCTTGATCGTGGCGCCGGCGAAGCCTTGGCCGCCATCGCGACGCGCGCCGTCGGTACGAACGGCGTAGTCGCCCGAGCCATCGGTCACCGCCTGCCATCCAGCCGGAACTTGAGCGTACACTGCCATCGGCGCGACCAGCGCCGCCGCGATCGTGAGCTGTCGGATCTGCAGCATTTGCAAAACTCCTCTGAATGTCATGTCCGATTAGACGCCCGCGTTTCGTCGATGGTTTCAGTTTCGCATGTGAGGATTTTGTGAACATCGTCACGATCGCACGCATGCCTAACGCTTTTGGCCTAGCGACGCTGCCTGCACATCCGCACCGGTCGGCAGCTCGTCACGGCGCGCGAGCCGATTCGCACCGCTGCTGCTCCTCAGCGAGACCGTCCCACATGCGAACAGCGTATCCCAAGAACGAGAAAAAGCCCGCCGGGCGGACACCCGACGGGCTTTTTGTCCTGCTCGAGATCGATGACGGATCACCGATCGTTAGGCGATCCCACGTTCCGGCCGTCACGACCAGCGGTACGGCCATCTCGACGCTCGCTGGCGTGCTGCTTCCACTGCGCGACGTTCGCGTCGAACTGCTTCAGTTGATCGGGCGTGAGGATGGAACGCATCGCCGCGACCTGTCGTTCACGCTGCTGCTCCATCTGCGGACGGAGCGCCTGCATCTGCGCCCGCGCCGCCGCGGTGTCGCCGCGCTGCCGAGCCGCGCGCGCATCGGCCATGGCCTTCCGGAACTGCTCGTTGGCCGGGTTGTTTTTCTCACCCTCGCGCATCGTCTTCAGCTTGGCTTTCTGATCGGCGGTGAGGTTGATGCCCTTCAGCAAGCCTTCACCGGGTCCACGACGCATCCCGCGTCCTTCGTGCTCGACCCGCTGGGGCTGCTGCGTCGTCTGCGCTGAAGCGACCCCGACGGTTCCGAGGGAAAGGGCCAGGGCGAGCGCCATGGCCATCGTTGTCTTCCGCATGCTTCCTTCTCCGTTTGTGAGACCCACGGCGCGCCGCGCGTCATTGCACGGGCGTCATTTTCTTCACTTTCGGAGAGTGATACCGCCGGGCCTAAGCGGGGGTCCCATGTTCCATCGGTGATGGCATGGAGTTCACGTGCGGTGTTACGAATAGCTGGTAGAAGAGCGTGAACGGCGAAGCACAGGAGCGAGCGGAAGAGGCGCGCCAAGAAGGGGAGAGTCGAGCAGAGCGTGGTTCACCAGATGCGAGGCACCACCTCCGCGGGTCTCACCATGCGATCCCCGGGCTTGCAATGAAACGCCGCTGCGAATCCGGGCATGTTCGAAAGCGGCGCGTTCACCCGCCATTCCTCCGGAGCGTGCGGGTCAACGGTGACCCGAGTCCGCAGCGCCTCGGGACGCGTGTGTTGGCGAAAGCTCTGCGCGTACGCGATGAAATAGCGCTGCTCCGGCGTGAAGCCATCGATGTGGCCCGGGCGGCCATTACGCTGCAGTGCGCGCTGGAGCGCGTCGTAGCCGGTGAGCACGCCACCATAGTCGGCGATGTTCTCGCCTAACGTGAGGCGGCCATTCACGTGGAACGTGTCGACCTGGATGTAGCCATTGTACTGCTGGACGACCATCGCCGCCTGCTCGGAGAAGTGCACGGAATCCGCCGGAATCCACCAGTCGCGAAGGTTGCCCGCCGCGTCGTAGTGACGCCCCTCGTCGTCGAAGCCGTGTGTCAGCTCGTGACCGGCCCAGCTCCCGCCGAGCGATCCATAGTTTGCCGCGTCGTCGGCGGTCGGGTCGAAGGTCTGCGGTACCAGCGCGCCCGCGGGAAAGACCATTTCGTTCACCGTTGCGTCGTAGTATGCGTTGACGGTCGGCACGGTCATCGCCCATTCGGTCTTGTCTACCGGAAGTCCCGGGCGATTGACGACGCGCCTCCACTCGAAGGCGCTGGCGCGCTGCACGTTCAGCGCGAACGCACCTTCACCGACCACGAGGCGCGAGTAGTCGCGCCACCGATCGGGATAGCCGACCTTCTCCGACATCTTGGCGAGCTTCTCGAGCGCATGCCCGCGCGTCGAGTCCGACATCCAAGTGAGCTGTAGCAAACGCTCATGAAAGGCGTCGCGGATGTCGTCGATCACAGCCTTGGCCTTGGCGCGCGCTGATGGCGGAAACGTCCGCGTTACATACGCCTGGCCGAGCGCCTCGCCCATCGAGCGGTCCGTCTCGCGCGCGCAGCGCTTCCAACGCGGAAGCAATTCCTTCGCGCCGGTAAAGCGCGCAGTGAAGGCAAAGTCTTCGTTCACAAAGGGCTGGCTGAGCCACGGCGATACTTGAGCCATTGCATGAAAGCGGAGGTAGGCGCGCCAGTCCGCCATCGACGTCGACTCAACGAGCTCGCTCGCGCGCTTGAAGAAGTCGGGATTCGCGACGTTGACTTTCGTGACTGGCGACGCCAGGCCGATCGAGCGAAAGTACGCGGACCAATCGACGTTAGGTGCCAGCGCGCTGAGCTGCGCGAGCGTCATGGGATGGTCCGTCGCCGCTGGATCGCGCAGATCCACTCGTCGAGTCGATGCTTTCGCCATCTCCGTCTCGAGCGCCATGATCCGCGCGGCATCGCCGGCAGCGGCGCTCGCGTCTTCGCCAGCCAGCGCCAGGATCTTCGTTATGTGCTCGACGTACGCGGTGCGCAGCGAATCGGCGGACGATCCTTGATCGGTGTAGTAGTCGCGATCCGGCAAGCCGAGTCCCGACTGGACGAGCCAAACCATGTAATGCGCCGCGTCGTGCGGATCCGCCGAGGGCGCATAGGCAAAGAACGCGTTGCCGCCGTTCACCTGCACCTCGGCGATCTCCCCGAGGAGCTGAGCGCGCGTCGTTACGCCATCAATGCGAGAAAGCATCGGCCGCATGGTCGTCGCGCCTTTGCTTCGGCGCCGATCGAGTCCATGCACGAGGCGTAATACGTCCCGAGCTTGCGCTGTGTGCTGCTCGTTGTCGGGGACGCGCGCTTTGCCATTGCCTCGTCGAGCACGAACTTGACGACGAGCTCGTTGCGGTCCGCCATGTCGCGACTCACTCCAGACGAGGAATACGCCGCAGGAATCGTGTCGCGGGCAAGCCACGCGCCGTTCGCGAATTGAAAAAAGTCGCTGCAGGCTTTCGCGCTCGTGTCAATCATTGTCGCATCGATCACGCGCAGCGGCGCGAGCTGCTGATCGAGTCGCGGTGAAGCCATCTGGCGCTGCGCAACGAGCATGCTCGCGGCGGTGAATTGCAGAGCCATCGCGACATGGAGCAGTCGATATGAACTATGGAAACCTTGCCCACCCGTCATGACGAGCTCTCGTGGAGTGACCAGCCGAACGTAGGAGAGGGAAAGCATTTGGTCAACGCGCGTACAGCCGCGTCCGCACGGTGGCGTGCACCGTGCATAGAGCCGACGCAGGTTGTAGCGGATGAGGTGCGCATGTTTGGATTTGTTCGTCGAGCGTGTGTCGCGGCGTTGGCGCTGGGTGCGTTAGGAATCCGCGCCCAGGGCCAGCGTGCGGGCACGACCAATCCGGATTCCGTCGGCAATGCCGCGGCGGCGTTGCTCAACCAGGGGCGCGTGAACGAAGCGCGCATGACATTGCTCGAGGCGATGCGCGCGACGACGCAGC
>DATBBP010000119.1:0-2991 GCA_036270935.1 Gemmatimonadaceae bacterium | reverse complement strand
AGGCGCGAAGATCCTCGAGGAGGTGCCGGTGGTGCTCGTCGTCTATGACCTGCTCGAGGTTGGCGGCAAAGACATTCGCGAGCAGCCGCTGGCATCGCGACGCGCGCAGGTCGTCGAGCTGCTGCAGGACCTGCGCGTGAGCGGTACGCTGCTTCTGTCGCCGGCCGTCCCGGCGACAAGTTGGTCGGACATGCGTGACGCCTGGTCCGGTGCGCGTGAGCTGCGCCGAGAGGGGTTGATGCTCAAGCGTCTCGACGCGCCGTACGGCGTCGGCCGCCGCCGTGGCGGTTGGTGGAAGTGGAAGGTGCAACCCTACGCCGTCGATGCAGTGATGATCTACGCACAGGCAGGCCACGGGCGCCGCGCGTCGCTCAACACGGACTACACCTTTGCGGTGTGGGACGGTGGCGCGCTCGTTCCCTTCGCGAAGGCCTATTCGGGGCTCACCGACGCGGAGATTCGCGACCTCGATGCCTGGATCCGCCGGAATACGGTCGAAAAGTTCGGGCCCGTGCGGAGCGTCAGACCGGAGCAAGTATTCGAGCTCGCGTTCGAGGGGATTCAGCCGAGCTCTCGGCACAAGTCTGGCGTCGCCGTTAGGTTCCCGCGTATCGTGCGGTGGCGGACGGAGAAGAAGGCCGAGGAGGCGGATACCTTGGCGACGCTGCATTCGCTGATGCATACTCCGCGGTGACTATTTCCTCATAAGATGACTGCTACGCGAGCGCGAACTGGACTTCAATACGTGCTGGTCTTCTTCGCGGGACTGGCGACGGCATGCACCGCGAGCGATGGCCTTGCGCCTGGTGGTGTGAGTCGCGTTCTCGTCTCTTATAGCGGTGAACGGAGCGGGACCTTCGAGGCCTCGGGTCGGCCTGACAGTGCAAGCTCAACCGGAGTTATCGCTCGAAGCGACTATGCCGTGGCGGTCAACTATGAAGGGACTACTCGGCCAGGCACGTTCAGCATCATCGCCAACGACGACGCTGGCGCGCCCTATGGAAACATGCTGCTGTTTGGCTTCATACCGGCACGCACGGGAACATATCAGCTATCGAGCAACATGAACGGGGCGCTCCTGTTCGGAGTGACCTGGGAAGGCCAGTTGTTCGGCGAAGACGCATTCTTTTCGATCGACAGCGGGCAAGTGACCGTTACCTCATTGAGCTCGACGCGAGCGCAGGGCACCTTCACGGCCAGGGCGACGCATTATGAATTCAATCCGAACCCTGTTGCGCTCGGCACAATCCACGTGGACGGACAATTCAACGTTGCATTCGACAACGTCGTGGCGATCAAAGACCGGTGCTACCTGTTCGCGTGTTGAGAACCTGATGCGCACAATTGAACGGCCGATTCTCGCGGTCTTGCTCTGCAGCGCGTTCGTCTCGATACCAACGCGGGCGCAACAGCCCGCGCTCACGAGCGCGGATTCGGCATTGGTGGGACGCATCCTGCTCGCCGAGGATCAGCGCGATGCGTCGAATCCCGCGCTCATTGAAGGCGCGCAACACCCGGATGCGCGTATTCAGCTGCTCGCCCGGCGCGCAGCGGCTCGCATCGGGGACCCGAAGTTCGCGTCGCGTGATTCGTTTCCGAAACTGCCCGCTCCGCCGTCGTATCAGGATCCCGCGTGGAGATTGCGGTATCGCGCGCTCAAGGCCAGCGACTGTGTCGCATTACGCGGCGCGCTCACGGACAGCATGTGGGCGGTGCGACTGCACGCGCTCGACCTTGTGAGCGTCACGTGCGCGAACGACTCGCTTTTGACGCGACCGCTCGTCGCGTGGGTGCGCAGCGCCCCGCCTAACGCGGCACGGCTGCGAAATACCGCGTCCTGGCAGCCCGCGGCGCACGCCCTCGTCGCGCTCGCGCGACTGCGTCCGGAGACCGCGCGGCGCATGCTGCCCACCGTAGCACGTAGTCACACGCCGGCGCTCCGCGTGTATGTGGCGCGGGCTGGCGCAATCCTCAATGACACGTCGACCCTTCGTGCGCTCGCGCACGACAGCGACGACAACGTCAAGGAAGCGGCGATCGACGGTCTTGCCAAGATCGCAGGGCACTCGGCCGACGGGGTGTATCTGCTCGCGCTCGATACCCACGGTTATCAGGCTGTGCGCGCCGCGGCGCGTGCGCTCGCCGGCTCGCCGCGCAAGAGCGACGTCCTGATCGCGGCGCTCGCCGCCGCGCGACGCCTCCGCGATGACTCCAGCGAGACATCACGCGACACTCGTCTCGCCTTGCTCGAGCGCGTGAACGAGGAGGCGGACGCCGCCCATGCGCTGGCGATCGCGGAGCTCGCGACGGACTTCGATTGCACGGTCGCCCAAGCCGCGGCGACGATCGCGGCTCGTTTCGGCCCGACGTCGGGGCTCGCTCCCAAATGCACGCGCCTTCCCGTTAGGCTTCCGCCCGATGCCGTCGCGCTGGCGTTGGGGCGTGACGTGCGGCTGCGCGTCGTCATGGCCGACTCGAGCGGTGGCGGATCGTTCGTCGTTCGACTTCGCGGCGACGTGGCGCCAATCATGGCGGCTCGTATTCTCGAGCTGGCGCGCGCTCACTATTACGATGGCCTCACCTGGCAACGCGTCGAGCCGGACTTCGTGATTCAGGGTGGAAGCCCGCGCGCGAACGAGTACGTCGGCAACCCGCGTTTCATTCGCGACGAGCTAGGAACGGTGCCGCACGTGCGCGGCACGGTCGGCATGAGCACACGTGGCCACGATACCGGTGACGCGCAGTGGTTCGTCAATCTGCGCGACAATCTGCGTCTGAATCCAGACTACACGATCTTCGGCGAGGTCGTCGAGGGGATCGACGTCGTTGATGGCGTGCTCGAGGGGGACGTCATAGCGCGGATCGAGGTGGAGTAGCGCGGGTCGCGGGATGCGGGATGCGGGATGCGGGATGCGGGATGCGGGATGCGGGATGCGGGATGCGGGATGCGGGATGCGGATGCGGGATGCGGGATGCGGGATGCGCTTCAAT
>DATBBP010000118.1:0-11341 GCA_036270935.1 Gemmatimonadaceae bacterium | reverse complement strand
CGTATCTCGGCCCCGACTATTCGCCAAAGGAGATCGAGAGTTATCTCGAGTCAGTCAACGCCGTATTTCGTCGTCCCGATCGTGCCTCGTTGATCCACGAAGTTGCGACGCTCATCGCCGACGAGAAGGTCATCGGTTGGTTCAACGGTCGGATGGAATTCGGTCCACGCGCACTCGGCAATCGGAGCATCATCGGCGATCCGCGCAGTCCGCGCATGCAGGCGCAGATGAATCTAAAGATCAAGTTCCGCGAAGGCTTCCGGCCCTTCGCGCCGAGCGTACTGCGGGAGCGAGTGCACGAGTATTTCGAGCTGGACGGCGATTCGCCGTATATGCTGCTGGTGGCGCCGGTCAAAGCGCAGCGCCAGATCCCGATGACGCCCGAGCAAGAAAGCCTGTGGGGTATCGATCAGCTCAATGTCGCCCGCTCGGATCTCCCGGCGATTACACACATCGATTACTCGGCGCGGATCCAGACCGTGTCACGCGAAACGAATCCCGATTACTACGATCTCATCGAGGCCTTCGAGGCGAGGACGGGTTGCGCCGTAATCGTCAACACCAGCTTCAACGTGCGCGGCGAACCGATCGTGTGCACACCGCACGATGCGTACGTCTGCTTCATGCGGACAGACCTCGATCATTTGGTGCTGGGTCCGTTTCTTCTCGACAAACGTGATCAACCTCAATGGAAGGAGACCACCGATTGGCGCACGCTGTTCCAGCTCGATTGAGTGATTCCTACACCGCGTCGGCCGGTCGTAAGTTCGGCGTGACGATCGGCGGGGCGTTCGTCGTGCTCGCGCTCGTTGCGCGGTGGCGTGGCCATCCGACGTCGTTCCTTCTGTTTGGGGCGTTCGGCCTCGCGTTGATCGGGGCTGGGCTCGCGATTCCAACCGCGCTCCGGCCCGTCGACCGGGCGTGGATGGGTGTTGCCAAAGGGATTTCACGGATTACGACGCCGCTTTTTATGGGCGTCATGTATTTCCTTGTGGTAACGCCAATTGCACTCGTAAGGCGAGCCTTTGGAGGAAATACGCTGGTGCATCGCAACGGGCCGCACGGGTTCTGGACCGACCGACGCGATGTGCCGCGCAGCTCAATGGATCGGCAATTCTAGATTCCGATGGAGGAGCATATGGCAAAGCGTACTCTGATACGCGAGCTCTGGGAGTTCATGCGCGCACGGAAGAAGATGTGGCTCCTTCCGATCATTGGGATCATGATTGTGCTCGGCGTGCTGCTCGTGTTCGCGCAGGGCTCGGCGCTCGCGCCGTTCATCTACACCATCTTCTGAACGGGCTTGGGGCTACGGGCTAAGGGCTAGGGCCTCGCGGCGAGATCGCTGCGTGTGTCCCTACTTACGCCCGTAACCCCTAGCGCCTCCGGTGGAATCAGATGCCGCTGGATCAGCTGCGCGGCAAGTGCTCTCGCGAAGCGATCGGCGCCACGATCGTTGAAGTGAATTGGGTCGTTAAAGGAATAATAATTCGCGCCCGCGATGCCTGACTCGACCATCGGGATGAAGGGCACACCGTACGCGTTGGTTACGGATTTCAGCACCGCGTTGTATCGCGCATATCCCGCGAGGACGGTGTCGGTGGGCGCAAATGGCATTGCGTGTCGCCACCGCGCGACTCGCTCCGGATCAGTGTCGTGCGTGGCTCCGCCCGAGACTTGAACGACTTCGGGCACGACGACGGGGATGTCGAGGGCGCGCGCAACAGCCAGGTAGTTGCGAACCCGTCGCTCGAAGTTTTGCGCGCCGGGCTCGATGAGCGATGCGGTGGCGATCGAAGGCTTCTGGTTCGCTCGGCTCGCTCGGCGCGCGAAGCGAATGGCGAGGTAGCGTTCACGAAGCTTGACATAAAGCAACGAATGACCCTCGAGCCAGCGGATCCACGGCGTGACGGTTGGTACCTCATCGGGACGCTGGGGATCTAATGCGTCGTCGACGCCAGTGGCGTGTCGGAGCTCGTGGTCAAGATCGTTATGGCCCTGATAGAGAATGATGAGATCGGGATGATACGCGTACAGCTCCGTCTCGAGGCGGAGCAGATCGTGTTGCATTCCATATCCGGCGACACCGGCATTGATGACCTCGACGGCCTGTCCCGGAAGGAGGTCGTTAAGGAGTCGCTCAAGCCGCGCCGGCCACGCCGCGGAGTCGGCTGAGACTTCGGTGTCGAATGTCGTCGAGCCACCCACGGCAATGATCCGCGTGGTTGCTGGCGGCTTGTCGGGGGTCACGCGGCGCGATCCGCGAAACCCCTGGGCATTCGTGTGCACCCAGCCGAAGTAGTCATAGTCATGAACGAGCGCGTGACCGAGAGGGATTTGCCGGTAATACAGCGACGGCATGGTCCCCGGCACCGTCGCGCGATGACGTTCATGGTATCGCACAACGATTTCACCGATTCCCCAGAGCGTCGCCGCGAACAGCATCGTCGGCAGCGTCACGAGGAGCAGCCTCGCACCGCGTCCGGGAGCGAAGCGGGTTTGCGGAGTTTCTGCTCTGTCGCGCGTCATGTGACGGGTGCGAGTTCATGCACGGCGTGTACCACGCAGTGACCAGCCATACATGATCAGCTGCTCAACGCGGTGGGACCGCCCCAGGGACGACGCGGTGCCGCTCAGAGGCGTGGCCCAATTGTCGCATAAGCGACTCTATCTCACGGTCGATTCCCAAATAGGCCTCGCGTTGCTTCAAGTTCGTCACCGGCGCTGGTGATGTTGCGGATCCTGACGCGCGTCAGACAATTGGACTGGCGGGGTGCTCGGTGGTAGCGCCCAACAAGGTCGTTGCCACTGATGCCGATTCGCCGCTCGGCGGCCTAACGACCCGTTTTCGCAGGCTCGTGCGCCCGGGCAGCATCGAAGGCGCGCTGACGCGGGGCGCTCTGCTGGTTTTCACGATCAACGTCGCGGGCACCCTGATCGCGTTCCTCGTGCAGCTCTTGCTCGCGCGGACGCTCGGACCCGCGGAGTATGGCGTCTACATCTACACACTTGGCATATTCAACATCGTGCTGCTCGTCGCGAAGGTCGACTGGGATCACGTCTCACTGCGATTCCTCAGCGCCTACACGGCCCAGCAAAACCGTGGATTGCTTCGGGGTTTCCTGCGGCGGAGCGATTCCATCGTCGGTTTGGCGTCGGGAGTTGCTGCTGCGCTGGCGGCAATCATGGTCTGGATCTTTCGCGGCAGCGTCTCGCCCTCTCTGTTCGCCGCATACCTTGTCGCCTGCGCGCTCCTTCCAATCACCGCGTTTCTGCAGGTCAAGGCACTTGCGCTTCAGGGACTGAGGCGGGTTGTCGCGTCGCAAGCGCCGCTCAGTGTCATGCGCCCGTCGCTCTTTGCTGCGGGCGTGATTCTCGCCGCGTTTGTCTTCGATCGGCGTCTGACCGCCGCCTCCGCCCTCATCCTCAACGCCGCGGCAACTGCTGCTGTGCTCATCGTCAGCAGCCGACTGCTCAGTCGTGCGACGAAACACGAGACCTCTGGCGTCGCGCCGCAATATGCAACTCGCGAATGGCTGCACGTCGCGTGGGGCATGTTTGTCGTTTCCGCCGGGCAATTCGTACTTTCACAGAGTTTCGACGTGGTCGTTGTCGGTTCAATGCTCGGCACAACGGTCGCGGGATACTACGGTGCGGCGTCCCAACTCGCGGGACTTTGCGGATTCGGCGTCAATGCCGTTCTCTTCATGGCCGCGCCGCTCATCTCGGAGCTGTTCGCGAGCGGCGACAAGCCGAAGCTGCAACGGCTGATCACGTTGACGGGACGATTAAACGTCGCGGTGTCGCTTCCCGTCGTGCTGGCGCTCGTCTTTGCCGGACGACTGATTCTGTCGTGGTACGGGCCGCCATTTGTGACGGCCTATCCAGTACTCGTCGTCCTCGTCGCCGGGCAGCTCACCGGTGCGATGCTTGGTGCGCTGGCGGGGTTTTTGATGACGATGACGGGCCATCACAATCGCGCGGCCGTCATCATTGGTGCAAGCGCGCTCCTCTATCTCCTCCTGACGTTCGTGCTGACGCGCCTGTTCGGCGCCGTCGGCACGGCCGCTTCCACTGTCATTGCCTTCCTCGCGCGCCACGTCGTCCTCGAGATTGATATTCGACGACGTCTCGGCATCGAGGCGTTCCCGTTTGGAAAGGCCCCGCGGAAAGCGGCAGCGCAGACCGCCGCGCCCGGTCGTTAGGCCGGCGAATTAGTGAATTGGTACCTCCACGACGTACAGATCGATGCGGCCGCTGGAATCATTTTGATTGGAGGAAAAGAGAACGACTTTTCCGTCGGCGCTCACCGTCGCCCGTGGCGCGTCCCAGTACCGATTTGGCGAGTGACTGTACGAATGCGCGAGCAGTCTCACATCGCTGCCGTCCTGCCGCACGAAGCCGATGCCATCGTGAATCGTCCCGGGCGCGCGCAGCTCGACGCGACCCGTAGGACTTCCGCCGCCGACCGTCCACACGTAGACGCGCGTGGCGGCGGCATCGTAGAAGAAGCTGCCCTCGGTCATCCCGGCGATGCTCGATGCACGCGCGAGCTGTCGTGCGACTTGCGTCGGCGCGCCATCGACCAGCTGACGCACTGATAGCACGCCGATGGTCGGCTTCGCGTACGCCGGACCCCAGTTCGGCGTCGTCCAGTAGATCTGACCGCTCGACAGCGTCCACCCACCGTCAGTCACGACGCCATCTGAGTATCCGCTCCAGAGGTACCATTGCTTGAGGAGGCTTGCTCCGGGCAGTTGGGCGTCGGCCTGTATCCATTGACCCGAGCGATGCTGGAGGTCGGGCGAAAGCTGCGACGCCGTTAGGGTCGTGACCTGACGTCCGGCAATCGGATCGTAGTAGTACTGCGGGCCCGACGAGACATCGGGATTGTGCGAGACGAATGCCGATCGCAGCGCCTCCAGGTGAGTTTGCTTGCTGATCGGCGCACCCATCGACTGTGTTTGCAAGTCATATATCTGCCAGTCCGGGGCCCCCGTCGCGAGGTCGATCGCGACGTAACGACCGTCGCGGTCGAGGTGCGGCTCGTCGATCGATGTCGCGTGAATGATCTGCGTGACATTCGTGACGCTGTTCCATGCGATCACGAGCGACTGATCACTCGGCATCATCACGAACCATTCGTCGTTTCGATCCTGCTGGAGCCAGAGCAACGACGATGTCGTGATCGATGCAAAGCTCTTTGGGAAATTGCCCGAGTCGGAGACGGCGTTCGTTCGCGTGTCGTATCGATGCAGCGTCGTTCCATTTAGAAAGTACGCAATCTGAGGCGTCGCGGGTACGAACGAGAAGGTGAAGCAGAGATCCGAGTTCACGGTGGGCGTGCGTCGCCAATTACTGAACCCACCGCCACGCGTGAAGTCGACCAGGTAGTGGCCACCGACATTCACCAGGATCGTATGCTGGTTGTTTCCCCAGTCGCGAGTCACCTGCAGAGGACCCGACCCGTAGTCATGTGTCGCCTGCGTATTCGCGACTGGCACGGAGGCGCTCGTCGCTTTCCATACGCGAACGCCGGTCACCGGATCGCTGTACGACATTCCCGCGGCAAGTGACGCTCCGGCGTACGACTCGAATGCAGGGAGCTGCCGCGCAGCAATCGGGAGCAAAGTTGGATCGGCGACGGCACCCGAAGGCGGAGGTGGCGGAGCCGCCGCGACGATAATTGCGGCGTTTCCGCTTTTCCCTTCGCTTGTCGCCGTGATCGTTGCCGATCCGGTGCCGCTGGCGGAAACGAGCCCTGTGCTCGACACCGATGCCACCGTCGCATTGGTGGTCGACCAGCTGATGACGCGCCCGGCCAATTGCTGACCACTGGCGTCGTACGTTACGGCGCTGAACTGCGCCGCATTGCCGGATACGATCGTGGAGGTCGCGGGCGTGACGACCACTGACGCGACCGCGACGGCCCCGGCACCCGTGAGGGCCGCGAGCTTCGAGCAAGCTGACAACAGGACGAGTGAAATCGTTCCGAGTACTCGAATGTGTGGGACGCGCATGAGTCCTCCGCGCGGGTCTTCTGTTCGGCGGCTCGACTGGCATGGTGCGCGGTGCGCACGGTAGCCTCGGAGCTTTGCGTCGCCGGCTTTCGCCGGGTTTGCCTTTGTCGCGACCCTCGAAGAGGGGATGCGATCCTACCAGTAACCAATCAACTCATTTTGTGTTTCCTGCGGCTGTGACCGGGCACACGCTGGACGTAGGACATTTGCCGGTGACGAGCTGCCCTAACGGAACGACGACGCCGGCGGTTGCCTTCTCGAGTGCATCGAAGTCAGCGCCGAGATCGCGGCCATCGGTGCCGCCACCCTTGAACCGGCTACCCTTGGCGAGCCGGTAATTCCCGTGATCGAAATCCACAAAGCCAACATCGGATGCGCGCGCCACGAACACATTGCCCGCTGGATACACCGCCGTCGTTTTTCCAATCAGTACGTTCTGCGTGATCACGCTACCGGGCAAATAGTAGTCGATCGCCGGATTGCCTTCGCCCTTGGATGTGCCAAAAATGCCATACGCTCCGCGAGTCACGATGTTGTTGCGCACAACGACGTGACTTTTCTGTCGTGTGTCGAGCATCAACGCACTCGTGTCGGCAAAGCCGGTGTTGTGCTCGATGTCGATCTCGAAGGGATCCTCGACGAGCTGCCACAAGCGCCCCAGCCCTCCGAGCTGCGTTCCCCTGCAATCGAACAGATTGTCGGTGATGAGAATTCGATTCGCCGGCTCGCGAATATTGTTGCCGGTCGCCATGATATCGACGCCGCCGGGAGAGTTTAGAAGCTTGTTATATCGAAGGGTCACGTTTCGAGTGACCGACCAGGGTGCTCCGCCACTTTGATTGTCGGACTTGAGCACGAGGGCGAATCCCACCTGCGCGTCGAGCCAATTGTTCTCGAACACGTTGCCTTCGACGAGGACGCGTTGCGCGTTCTTGAACTCGAGGATGTTCTTGACGGTCCAGACACCCTTCCACGACAGTGGCTTGAAGAAGTGATTCCGGCGGATCTCGATGTCCGAGGGCACCAGCCCGTGAATCGCCGGATCACCACCGCCGAACATGACGTTCTCGCCCGCGCCTTCGAGATAGTTGTTCACGACCTTGAATGGGCCCGGCCCGTTCCATCCAGCGATCGCCTGACTGTCGAACCCCTTATCATGGCAGTCGGCGAGATATGAATCGACGATCGCGGTATAGGCGCTGTTAATCGCGATGCATCGCTTGGTATTGAGCGTCGCATGGCCGTGTACGAAGGAGCGATCCACGATCAGATGATGTGGGACCTGGTCCATGCTGGTTTGATCGCGCCAGCCACCGAGGGCGACGATTGCCCCATTTGTCCGCACGTCGGACCGAACGGTGATTTCGAGTCCGAGCAGGCGATAATGATGCGCGCCAGGGGCCGTGCTCAGCGCGGGGTTCTCACTGCTGCTCACGAGCTTCGCCAATCGCGGGGCGAGGGACGGCGTTAGGCGCGTACCTTCCGGCGGCAGCTCGGCGTCCGGCAATGCGGTCCGGATCGTAATCCATCCGTTGCCCGTCTTCCGTGGAAGCGTGAAAGAGCCCACGAACTCCGCGCCTGGAGCGAGCAGGAGCACGTCTCCCGGCTGGGCATCATCGAGCGCTCGCTGAAGATCGTCGCCGGCGTTGAGGGTGATGCGTCGTCCGGTGGGCGGCACGAGGTGCGTATCAATGAGCACGCGTGGCAGTTCCGGCGGCCCGGTGTCCGACCGCGCCGCTTCCGTTTCTCCATCGGCTTCGAGGTCGCTCGAGGCGTTCCCACGCGATCCGCGTGAGCAGCCCGTCGCGAGTGACAGCACGAGGGTCATCGCGGCGACACCCGCAGCGAGAACGTTAGGCAGTCGTGGATAATCCGACATAAGCGACAGAGCGTTGCGGCGAGCTGCGCCCAAGCTCGCCACGGGTGAGGGCCGAGAGCCACACGTCGAGCGCCAGCAGCCGCCACAGGAGATGGCTGTGATCGCGTCGAGAGCGCTGGTGCTCGGCGGCGACGCGTTGCACCGCCGCACGATCGACGAATTCGTAAATCGGCGAGTCTGGACGCAACAACGCTCGCACGCGATGGGCGATGTCCTGCCGTAGCCAGCGACACAACGGGAGCGCGAAGCCTTGTTTGCGTCGCGTGAGAACCGCCGGTGGCACCACATGCGCGATCGCTCGACGAAAGAGCCATTTCCCGACGTGATCACGTCTCGTGAGATGCGCGGGCAGCGCGAGCGCGAACTCGACGACGTGATGATCGAGCAGCGGCACTCGCGCTTCCAGCGAGTTCGCCATGCTCATTCGATCGACCTTCGTCAGAATGTCGCCCGGCAAATAGCTCTGTACATCGACGAGCATCATGCGCGTGAGAAAATCGCGATCGGTCGTCTGCCGGGTCCAGCGATCGAGCAGCGCGTCGAGCATACCGACGTTCGTCGCGATGTCCGGGAGCAAAACTCCACCATCGTCTGATGCTGGTGCGAGCGCGACGGTCGCGGCATATCGCCCCCAGCGCGTACGCGCGAGATCCAGAAGTCTGTTGCGCCCAGGCGTGGCATGTGGCAGCAGGCGAGCGACGCGGCGAAGAATCGCGCGCAGCGCCGCTGGGCGCACTTCGCGGCGATTGAGTATCTCTCCGTACCGCGTGTAGCCGCCAAACAGCTCGTCGCCGCCATCGCCAGACAGCACGACCTTGACGTGGTCGCTCGCGAGTCGGGCCACGAGATACGTCGGTAAAGCGGACGAGTCGCCGAATGGCTCATCGAAAGACTCGATGACATCCTCGACGAGCGCGTCCGCATCAGGACGAACGATCAGTTCCGTATGCTCCGTGCCGAGGGCGCGAGCGACTTCCGCCGCGTAGGGCGCTTCGTTGTATTCAGGCTCCGTGAATCCAATCGAGAAGGTCTTGACCGGATGGCTCACCGCGCGAGTCATGAAAGAGACTACCGCCGACGAGTCGAGGCCTCCGGACAGGAATGCACCGACGGGCACGTCGGACTCGAGGTGACACGCGACGGCGTCGGCAAGGAGCCGGCGAAGCTCATGCGCGGCATCCTGCTCATCGATGCGCGCGAGCGGAGGCTGTATCGGCGACCAGTATTGCGTGATCCGCACGCGGTCAGCCGGTTGGTCGTAGATCAACACATGCCCCGGCGGGAGCTTTTGTACCCCCGAGAGGATCGAGTCCGGATCGGGCACGTGTCCGAACGCGAGGTATTGGCCAACCGCGTGGCGATCGATGTCCGGTCGGAAGCAGGAAAGGGCGAGCAACGATCGTAACTCGGACGCGAAGGCGACTCCTGCGTCCGCACGCCAGTAATAGAGCGGCTTGATACCGAGGCGGTCGCGCGCCAGCAGCAGGCGCTGGCGTCGTGCGTCCCAGAGCGCGAAGGCGAACATCCCTCGCAATGCATGCACGAGTCGGTCGCTATCGTCCTCGTACAAATGTGGCAGTGTCTCGGTGTCCCCGTGGCCCGTTAGGCGGTGGCGGCCGCGCGCGAGCCGCTGGCGCAACTCTCGATAGTTGTAGATTTCACCATTGAAAACGACGTGAATGGTCGCATCCTCGTTTGCCACGGGCTGGCTTCCTCCCGCGACGTCGATGATGCTGAGGCGGCGCATCCCCAGCGCAACACCAGGCGCGAGATGATATCCATCGTCATCAGGTCCGCGGTGGCGGATTGCGTCACACATCGCGCGCAACGCCGCCGCGGCGTCCGGCTCGCCATCGAACCGACCAACCCAGCCCGCGATTCCGCACATCAGCGTTGTGCCTTGATGCTCGTTAGGTATGGTCTCGCTGCCGGCCGCCGGGTGTTTCTCCCGCGCCGCGCAACCAGAATACGTACTCGTTGCATCCGACGGTCCCGCCACACGTCTTCAACTGGCGCAAATCGAATCCCCGGTCGCGGAAGTAGTCGAAGATCGCTTCCGGGCGCGCCACCTCGAACGGATATCCGCCGAGCCAGTCGATCCAGTCGTGGAACACCGACATGCCGCGGTTGCGGCGGTACTCCGTATATCGGCTCGCCGGATTGCGCGCGGCGACGAGATCGGACACGAGATTCCGCAGGACGAAGACGGGAATGCACGACGCGCAGACGACCGACTTGCCGAGTGCGCCAGAGCAATACAATCGCTTCACGGCGCGCCACCGCTGCGACCAGTTACCCTGATCGTTGTAGATCGCGATCGCGAGCCTGCCGCCAGTGGCCACCAGCGCGCCGGCGTTTGCGAGCGCGGACCACATCGCTCCGGTGTGATGTAGTACTCCCCACGCGTACACCACGTCGAATGTGCCGAGCGACCGCACGTAGCTCGTGTCCAGAATGGAGCCGCGTTCGACTATCCAGTCGCGATCGTCGCCACCGTAATGCTGTCGGAGCTTGGCGGTGCAGGTCACCGAGTCCGCATCGTAGTCGAACGAGTGTACTCGTGCGCCAAGCCGATGCGCCGCGAGGCTGAACAGCCCGCTCCCCGACCCGATGTCGAGGAAGGATCGACCTTCGAGATCAGAAACCCCTAACAATTCGCGTATCGACCGCTCGGCTTGTCTCACGCGGTCCTCGTCCACGAGGGCAAGGTACCGCCGCCAGTTCTTGCCAAACGCGAACCGCACGGTCGCGTCTCGTTGTGTGACCTCAGTCTGGAGCGTCGCGTTAAGCATGCGCTAACCTCATCGAGCGTCGTCGCCCGGCGGACGTCGCTGACTGTGACGCGTCGCGACACTCCCGTGTCGGCCGGCGTCGGCGCCGAGACCATGTTGCATGCGTCAAGGTCTGTAATGCATTCCCGCTGGTGAGCCGTTGCAGGCCATGGATGGCGAACGGGCGTTGCCCCCGAGGTGCAATATTGCTGCCCAGCGATCCGATCACGGGCCGAGAGTCGTCGCGGACGATCAGACCGGCTTCTCGCCGTTGTCGGCCGCTCGGGGACTTTGATCGAGAAGGGCGTGGATCGTGCCGTCATGGAGAGCCCTCTCCCCCGCGAGGAAGCGGTGTCGGGCGACGACGTGCGACATGACCGTGTTCCAGCTCTCGATGGTGTCCGCGGCGCTGCCGTACTCGCGGTGTGGTTCTTCCACTGCTCTCTGCACCTGCAAGGCGGCTGGAAGGTGGCCGGAAGCTGGGGCTGGATGGGCGTCGACTTGTTCTTCGTCCTTTCCGGTTTCCTCATCACCGGCATCCTCCTGGACGCTCGAGGAGCGCCGTCCCGGTTTTACTACGGTGGGTTTTATGCGCGGCGCGCGCTGCGCATCGCGCCGGCGTACATCCTCGTCATGGCCACGTTGGTCGCGGTCCCCGCGCTCACTGGCCA
>DATBBP010000117.1:0-10656 GCA_036270935.1 Gemmatimonadaceae bacterium | reverse complement strand
ACACTCGCGCGCCAATCGAGCCGGATCACTCGCGCTCGCGACGGACGAAAATCGCGCGCAAAGCGCCTCCGCTCGACTTGCGGTGCGATTCGCGAGAAGAACGCGACTCTGCGGCCATGCTGAGACGGCGGCAACGACCGCGGCGGCGGCGCCGCCCGCGCCGAGCACGCCGACTGTCGTTGAAGCAGGATCGCGCTCGAGGAGATGTCGCACGGCGGCGTCGAAGCCGAAGACATCGGTATTGTCGCCAACGAGCTCACCGCGCTCGAACCAGAATGTGTTCACCGCGCCAACTTTCTGCGCGACAGCCGTTAGGCGATCGCACGCCTCATAGATCTTCTCCTTGTACGGAATCGTCACGTTGCCGGCGGCGCCTTCGGAGGCGAGTTCCTCCAGGGTCTCGTCGAGTGCGCTCGCGGGCACGTCGAGCGTTTCATAGCGCAGCGGCAGCTTCGCCTGCTCGAGGGCGGCGTTCTGAAAGAGCGGCGAAAGTGAATGTCCGAGCGAGCGGCCAAGGAGTACGAGCCGCCCCGGCCGTTTAATCACGTCGTCCCCGACGACCGCTCCGCCATGATGCGATCCATCACTCGGCGGATCTCCTCTTCCAGCTCATCGGTGGTTGCGCGATAGACATCGAGCTCGGCGCCGATCGGATCGCTGATCGGCCGCACCGAAGCGCCATACGACGCGAAATCGGAAAGCAAAAAGGACTTGCCGCTGCCGCCGAGCGCTTCGATACGTTCGAGATGGTGCGGGCCCATCGCGAGAATGAGATCGGAGGTGCTCACCAATTCGCGGTTGAGCGACTGCGCACGATGGTTGCTCAGATCCATGTTGCGTTCCATACCCACGAGCAGTGCACCATCTGAAGCGGGCGCGCCATCCCAGGCACTCGTGCCCGCGCTCGCGACCTCGACGTCTTGCAGCCCGCGCTCGATGCTGATCTTTCGCGCAATCGCTTCCGCAAGCGGGCTGCGGCATGTATTGCCGGTGCAGATGAACAAAACCTTCATGCGATCACGCGTCTCCGATCAGGTTGGGCACACTCTCACGTAACACCGCAGCCGGAATTGCTCCAGGACGAATCACTCGCGCTCGACGACCGGTGCAATCGACAACAGTAGACGGCGGCGAAGGTGTCAATCGGCCGCCGTCGAGCACGCGAAGCTGGCCCCGCGCTATCGCATCGCCCCACTGAGAAAGAATTTCTCCCGCGGAAGTGGCCGGCGGAACCCCCGGACGATTGGCACTCGTCGAAGTGATGGCGTCGCCGTGGGCGCGAATGAGTCGTGATATCCCAAGATGACTGGTCCAGCGCACTGCGATCCCTCCTTCGGGCCCACGCAGCCGTTCCGGTACGCGCTTCTCGCCGCCAGGAAGGACGAGCGTCAGTGGACCGGGCCAATGTCGCGCCGCGAGATTCGCCGCGTAACTCGGCAGCGCCAGATCGAGGCGCTCGAGCATGTCGCTTCCCGCGACGAGGAGGAGAAAGGGCTTTCCAGGTGGCCGTCGCTTCATCTCGACCAGGGCGTCGACGGAATCGCGATCGATGGCACCGCCGAAGCCATAGACCGTTTCCGTCGGATACGCGAGCACGCGGCGCATCTCGAGATGTGCGAGCGCGAGCCGCAGCGCCGACACAACTTCAGCGGGCGACCAAAAAGGGACGGCGAGGGCATCGCGCCGCAGCGCCGTCACTCGATGGACCTTGCGAGTGCCTCCACCCGCACAAAATCCTCTTCCTCGGTGATCTTGAGCGCGCGTTCGCTACCGCGTACGACGGCAACGTGAATTCCGAGTCGTTCGCAGAGCGCCGCGTCATCGGTCGCGGAGATTTTCTGCGATGCCGCGACTCGATGCGCGCGCACGATGACCTCGCGCGGAAAGCCCTGCGGCGTCTGCGCGCGCCAGAGGGATGTGCGATCTAGCGTGCGCGTGATGCGGTGCGACGCATCGACTTCCTTGATCGTGTCGGTAACCGGAAGTGCCGCGATCGCCGGCTCGCCGCTGCGAACGTGGTGCACCACGCGATCGATCGTTGCGTTGTCCACGAGTGGCCGGGCCGCGTCGTGAATCAGGACGATGTTCGCCTCGTCAGGCAGATCATCGAGACCGTTCGCGACGGACTGCGTCCGCGTATCGCCGCCGGGCGCGATCATCAGCCGGTCGACGTCACATTGAAAAATCCACGGTGGCGGGTCTCCGGCGTATTGATGCGGCAACACGCAGACCACGCTCACGACGTCATGCCGGCTCATGAAGGTCTGAAGGCTGTGGAGAAGCATCGGCTTCCCTGCCACCCACCGCAGCTGCTTCAACTCACCGCTGCCAGCGCGCGTCCCCGCGCCCGCGGCGACGATCACGACGCCAACGTCACGATGACCCGACTCCGGCGAATGTGTGGCGTCCGCGGATCCGCTCATGTGAACAAACGCTCGAACAAATCGGCAATTGTGCGAACGCCGATCACTTGTACGTCGCGCGTGGCCGAGACACGCTTTGGAACTGCGCGTTCGGCCAGATACACGCGCGTCATCCCCATGTTCGCCGCTTCGGCGATGCGTCGCTCGACCTGCGACACGGGACGAACCTCGCCTCCAAGACCAACTTCGCCAATGAATACCGCGTCTGCGGGAAGTGACCTCTCGTAGACGCTCGACGCCAGCGCGGCAGCCACCGCCAGATCGCCGCCGGGCTCCTGCAGCCTAACGCCACCGACCACGTTCAGGAACACATCCAGTGTGGCAAAGGAGAGACCGGCTCGTTTGTCGAGCACCGCGAGCAAAAGCGCGAGCCGTCTTCCGTCGTACCCTGTAGACACGCGCTGAGGCGTCCCGAATCCTGCTTTGGCGGCGAGCGCCTGGACTTCGATCAAAACCGGCCGCGTGCCCTCGAGCAGCGCGCTGATCGCGCTGCCAGATGCGTGGCTGTCGCGATCACCGATGAACAGCTCCGACGGATTCTGGACGGGATCGAGCCCGGTTTCGGACATGCGAAACACACCGATCTCGTCGACAGAGCCGAAACGATTTTTGGTGGCACGAAGCACCCGGTGATCCAGAGTGCTCTCGCCCTCGAAGTACAGAACTGTATCAACTATGTGCTCGAGCGTCTTCGGTCCTGCGATGCCGCCACCCTTCGTAACGTGGCCGACGACGAGAACCGTGGTACCGCTCTCCTTCGCGAATCGCATCAGCCGCGCGGCGCACTCGCGAACCTGACCGACGTTGCCTGGTGCACCCTCGAGGTCGGCGGTGAAGATCGTCTGAATCGAATCGACGATCAGCGCCGACGGCAACGCGGCGCTCGCGGTCGCGAGAATGGTTTCGAGGTTAGTCTCGCTCAACAGCTCGACGTCGCCGGCGTCGCCGCTCAAGCGATCGGCCCGGAGCTTCACCTGGAGCGGCGATTCTTCGCCTGACGCGTACAACGTGCGGTGGCCGCTCGCCTGCAACCGCGCGGCGACTTGCAGCAGCAGCGTGGACTTGCCGATGCCGGGCTCGCCGCCGATCAGGATCATCGAGCCCGGCACAATGCCACCCCCGACCACGAAATCGAACTCGTCGAGGCCGGTCTTCCAGCGTTTAGCCTCTGAGCCGCTCACGTCGCGGAGCCGCGGAGTCGTCGCGATGCTTCCGCCCTCGCCTAACGTGCGGGTTCCACCGATCCGGCGCGCGGATCCGCCCGCACCAACCGCCACTTTCGACGCGACCGTCTCTTCGACGAGCGTATTCCACTCACTGCACGTATCGCAGCGCCCCTGCCACTTCGAGTACTCGGCACCGCATTCGGTGCAGCGATAGACGGTCTTCGCGCGAGGCATCGATACAAGGTGCTAGGTGATAGGTGCTGGGTGCTAGGTGAGAAGTGGTGCTTCTAGCACCTAGCACCTATCACCCAGCACCTCATCATTCTGGCCCGCGCTTCGAGTAATTCTCAAATCGCGTGTACTGTTTATGGAAATGTAGATTGACAACGCCCGTGGGGCCGTTGCGCTGCTTGCCGATGATGACCTCCGCCTTGCCCTCGAGCGAATTGCCGTCCTTGTCGACAGGCCCGTCGTACATTTCCTGTCGGTAGAGAAACATGATCAGGTCAGCGTCCTGCTCGATCGCGCCGGATTCACGAAGATCGGACAGCTGCGGCCGCTTGTGCTCGCCCGTGCGCTGTTCGGGCGCTCGGGAGAGCTGAGAGAGCGCGATTACGGGAACGCTCAACTCCTTTGCGAGCGCCTTCAGCCCGCGCGAGATCATGCTGACTTCCTGTTGCCTGCTCTCGGAATTCGTCGGACCCTGCATGAGCTGCAGGTAGTCGACGACCACGAGCTTCACTCCCGATTCTGCCTTGAGTCGGCGAGCCTTCGAGCGCATCTCGAGCAACGTGATGCCCGGCGTGTCGTCGATCCACACAGGTGCCGAACTTAGTATCCCGGCCGCGCGAGCGAGGCGCGGAAAATCATCGTCCCGGAGCATTCCCTTGCGCAGACGCTGCGCGTCGATCCGCGCTTCCGCCGTGAGCATACGCTGAACGAGCGATTCCTTACTCATTTCGAGCGAGAAGAACGCAACCGGTACTTGATCGACGATCGCGGCGTGCTGCGCGACGTTGAGGCAGAACGCCGTTTTTCCCATCGACGGACGCGCCGCGACGATGACGAGATCGGCTGGTTGGAACCCCGACGTCAGGTCGTCGAGATCGTTGAAGCCACTCGCGACCCCGGTGACGGTATTGCCGCCATGCTGGAGCGCCTCGATGCGCTCCATCGTCGGCCAGAGCAGCTCCTTGATGCGAGTGAAGCCTTCGCGCGCGCGCGCCTGCGCGACCTGAAAGATCTTTGCTTCGGCGTCGTCGAGTAGCTCGAAGCTTGTAAGCTGGCTCTCGTACGCCTCCTGCACGATGATCGTCGAGACTTCGATCAACCGGCGGCGCAGCGCTTTTTCTTTTACAATCTGCGCGTGATAGTCGATGTTCGCCGCCGTTGGCACGACGTCGACGAGAAAGCCGATGTAGTCTTTACCGCCTGATGCGTCGAGCTCACCGCGACGTGAAAGCTCCTCCGAGAGCGTGAGCGGATCAGCGACTCCGCCGCGCTCCGTGATCGCAATCATCGCACGGAAGATCCGCCGATGACGCTCCGCGTAGAACATCGTGTCGTCGACAGTCTCTGTCGCGCGCAGGACCGCATCCTGATCCATGAGCATTGCCGAGAGTACGGCTTGCTCTGCGTCCTCGGAGTACGGGGGACGACGATCGCGATAGGGATCACGCGCCGCTGATGGCGCGATCGAGTATTCGACGGGCGAGCTGGACATCTTCCCAGGTGGGGCGCTTCCAGGCGGGGTTTCGCAGAAGCGCGGCGGGGTGATACGTGACGATCAGGGGAACCCCATAATAGCGATGAATCTGTCCCCGCAGCTTCCCAATGGAAAGTTTTGTGTCGAGCAACGTCTGCGCGGCGAACGTCCCCAGCGCGACGAGAACCTTCGGCCGAATCAATTCGATTTGACGTACCAGATAAGGGCTACAGGCGGAAACCTCTTGAGGGAGCGGATTTCGGTTTCCCGGCGGGCGATGCTTCAGGACGTTGACGATGAACACGTCCTCGCGCGAAAACTTGATGGCGGCCAAAATCTTCTCGAGCAGCTGCCCGGCCGGCCCAACGAACGGCCGCCCAGTTTCGTCCTCCGTCGCGCCCGGTGCTTCGCCGACGAGCATGAAGTCCGCTTGCGGATTTCCTTCACCGGGCACTGGATTCTTCGCCGTCGAGTAGAGCGGGCACCGCGTACATGTCGCGATCGCCTTGTTCAGTGATTCCAGTGAGTCGAGACTGGGTCCGCCAGAGCCGAAAAGATCACGCGATGTGGTTCCGACGACGATGCCCGCTGGCGCGAGCTGTCCTCCAACCTCGGGTGTCGAGGCGGGGATGCCCTTCCGATCGTGCGGACGCTCGCCCTCCTTGCCAGGTCCGGCGCCTGCCGCGCGCAGCGCTGTACGCCAATCGTCAGACGAAGGCATCTCTGGCTGCCTAACGTCGCGCGGCTCGTCCGCATTTTTCGCGGCCATAGGCCGCGTACCGCTCACAATGCGCAGTGCTTCCTCGACGCTGAGGTTGTCGAGCACGAGCTCGCGCTCGCCAAGCTCACGGCGTTGCTCGAGGTAACGACGCAGCTGCTCCCTAGGATCGGTCACGTAAGAGCTTCTCCACCCGATCGAGGATCTGATCGGCGACGTCGTCTTTGCCGAGGAGAGGAAGCATTTCTTCCTTCCCGTCCGTGCCAATGAGGGTGACGCGATTTGTGTTGACTTCGAAGCCCGCGCCTGGCTCGCGCGCGTCGTTCACGACGATCAAATCGAGCGCTTTCGCATCGAGCTTCTCGCGCGCACTCCGTACGACGTCGTCCGTCTCCAGAGCGAAACCCACGATCACCGCGTTCTTCCGGCGCGCCTTGCGAGTGCTGGCGAGAATATCTGGCGTCGACGTCAACGCGACGGCTTTCGGCGCGGATTTTTTCTTGATCTTCGACGTCGCTGGCTCTTCGGCGCGAAAGTCCGCGGGCGCGGCGGCCATGATCAGCGCTTCCGACTTCGGCAGTTCTTGCTCGACGGCCGCGGCCATCTCTTCCGTCGTCTCGACGTCGCGAGTGGTGACGCCGACCGGAGCGGAAACGCTCATCGGACCCGCGATGAGGGTCACCTCGGCGCCGCGCCGCCATGCTGCGGCCGCGATCGCGACGCCCATCTTGCCGCTGCTCCGATTCGAGATGAAGCGGACGGGGTCGATTGCCTCACGAGTCGGACCCGCAGTGACGAGGATGCGTTTGCCGCGAAGCGTGGAGTCCTTCTCGAGCACACGGCCGACGTACGCGAGAATGGTCTCCGGCTCCGGCATGCGCCCCGGGCCGCTCCCTTCTCCCGCGGCGAGCATGCCTTCTTCGGGCTCGAGAACCCGGTAGCCAAGCGCGTCGCGGAGATGCCTAACGTTCTCGACGGTCTGGCGGTGCGCCCACATTGCGTCGTTCATCGCGGGCACGATCAGCACGGGCGCTTTCGTCGCGAGCAGCACCGCTGAGAGTAGATCGCCGGCTTGCCCGGCAGCGGCGCGCGCGATGAAATCGGCCGTCGCGGGAGCGACGACGATCGCCTGCGCTTCGCGCGCAAGCTTGATGTGGTCCAGCGCGCGGCCGGCGTCAAAGAGGCTCGTGTGTATCGCGCGTCCCGTGAGCGCCTCGAACGTGACCCGCCCGATGAACTCCTCGGCGCTTGCAGTGAGAACGACGTCCACCTCGGCGCCGGCCTTGCCTAACAACCGCGCGAGCCACGCCGATTTGTAGCTCGCGATGCCGCCGGTGACGCCAAGCAGAACCCGACGACCGTCAAACGGCCGCATTGGCGAAGGCGGAGCCGGGTCTGATGCTACTCGGCTCGACGCCGCGGAACGACGCGATAGACGATGCTGCCGGTCGACAACTCCTCCATCGAGCGCGTCGTGAGCTTCTTCTCGCGCGTCGACGAACGATCGCGTGGGAACTCGTTCAGCACGCGCGCGTGCTTGGCGGCAATGAGAACGCCGAGGTACTTGTTCGCCGCCTTGTCCTTGCCGACGAGGTCACTGGGAGTAAAAACGCGCATTGATGATCTCTCTGGGTGATGAAAAAACGCTCAATTCCGTAATTCACGCTCCAATCGCTGCACGAGTGAGGAGACCTGGTGGCGCAGTCCCTCCACTCGCTCGCGTCGTACGACTTCGGCGTCGATGATCGACGACACCCGCGCGACCGCCTTGGGCAGATCGTCGTTGACGACCACGTACTGGTACTGATCGACCGCTTGCAACTCCTGAAGCGCGGACTGCAATCGCCTCGCCAACTGCTGCCGTGACTCTGTTTGACGCCGCCGCAACCTCTCGAGCAAAACTTCGGCGGAAGGCGGTAAAACGAAGATCGTTACCGATTGCGGAAAGGTGCGAACGAACTGCTGTGCTCCCTGAACGTCGATATCCATGACCACGTGCTTCCCCGCCCCGAACAGCCGCTCGACCTCAGAGCGCAGGGTCCCGTACATGTTGTCGTGCACCTGCGCCGACTCGGCGAACTCGCCATGATCGCGTCTGCGCTCGAACTCGGCACGAGAGAGAAAATAATAATCCCTTCCCTCGACTTCTCCGACCCTTGGCGCACGCGTCGTACACGAAACCGAGTAGCCGAGGTCCGTTCGTTTCTGGAGCAGCTCCCGGGCAATCGTCGTCTTTCCGCCGCCCGACGGCGACGAAAGGATGATCGGGAACGGATTCACTCCAGGTTCTCCACCTGCTCCCGAATCCGCTCCAACTCCTCCTTGATGCCCAACACGTCCTGGAGCATGGTCGCGTCGTTCGCCTTGCTCCCGGTCGTGTTCGCTTCGCGCAGCAACTCCTGAAGCAAGAAGCCCAGCCGTTTTCCGACGCCGTCGTTCGGCGGACTTTTCAGCGTCGCCCTGAAGGCCTCGAAATGCGACTGGAAACGCGAGACCTCCTCGCTCACGTCCAATCGATCGGCGAGAATCGCGATCTCTTGCGCGAGCCGCTGATCGTCCAGTGTGACTCCGCCCGCCAATTCCTGCACCGCTTGCCGCAGCCGCTCGCGCTGCTCAACGAGCCTCTCCGGCGCCCGCGTCGCGATGCGTTCGACCGCCTGTTCGATTACCTGCAACCGCTCGAGGATGTATGCCGCGAGTCGCTCACCTTCCGCGACACGCATTGCGTCGAGCCCCGCAACTGCTCGCGAGACGATCTCGATAAGATCCTGCGGATTGCCAGCGGACTCCGCACCATTTTCACGCGAGCCCAGTACATCGGGTAGCCGCAAGATCGTACCGACATCGAGCGCCGCATCGAGCGCATAGCGCTGCTGCAGCTCGCGCAATTGCTGCACGTACGAGGCGAATCGCGTTTCATCGATGCGGCCCTCGGCCTGCTCGCGCGAGATACGCGCGACGAGCGTCACGTGACCGCGGCTGACTCCCTTGCGAATCGTGTCGCGAACTTCACCTTCAAACCTTCCGAACTCCGACGGGAGCTTGATCGATGGGTTGAAGAACCGATGATTGACGGATCGTACCTCGACAGCAACCAGCGCCCCGCCGACCTCACCTTCCGCGGATCCGAACCCGGTCATGCTCCGTATCATCGGCAAGCGGCTAAGATGTGGGCTGACAACAACCTTGTCAATTCCAGAACTCCCAGCGCACGCCGTAGAACTGATTCAGCCGCGGCATCAGATAGCCGGGCACGAGCTCATAGGGATCGCCGCGAATATCTCGGAACTGATAGGTGAGGATCGCGCTCACGATCCGGATCTCGAGATGGAAGTTCCAAATTCGTGAATCAGGTACCGAGATCGCCTGAAAGCCGGTCGTCGTGTCCAGCACCACCGGGAACAGCGTGCGCGATCGATATTCTTGCGACACGGACGCGAGGAAGCTGAAGTTCCCGCTCGGGAAGCGACTCAACCAGTTGGTTGCGAGGTAAATCTCGGAGCGCGTCTGATAACGCGGACGATAGAAGCCCGACGTGTCGTTCCATCGTACGCCGAATGCATCGACGCGTAGTGCCTTATAGATCGTGCCCTCGATCTTCGCCATGTAGCCTGTTGCTGCGGGCCCTTCGACGGCGACGAATGGCCGTCCAAATACCCGTGGTGGAACGAGCAGCGTGCTATCGCGACGAAGCAGTCCGCCGCTCATCCACAGGCTCCCGAAGAGCCGTATCGCTGCCTCTCCCCGAATGAAGTTCGTCGTCGCGCTCGAGTCTGGATTCGCCTGGTCTTTGCTCGTTCCGACCGCACCGACGACGCTCAGGAATGGCAGCGGCGTTAGGCGCGTCGTCACTTCTGCTCGATTCAGTGAGTCGGGGCCCATTCCTTCGGCGAAGGCCGAGACCGAGAGCGGCCCTGTGACGAACTCCACTCTGGCCGAGGGTGTCCACAGCTTCGGCGCCGGAGTTCGCGGTGAAGGCTTCGGTGCGCATACCGAGCAGAAGGGCGGTGGTACGAAGATGCCAGGGCCGACGCGGTAGCGCTCGGCCGCATCGAGTCGCAGTGGACCGAGCGTAAAGCCACCCTGGACGATGTATTGCGCGCGAAAACGAGTAGTGTCTTTCGCCAGCGTATCGGCGCTCGGTGCACCGAATCCATTGTTCGACGTGTGCGAGATCGTGTACCCAACCGAGCTCGCCATCGCCTGAAGCCAGGGCCCGTGCTCGGGATCGCCATAGCCCGCGCGAACGTACGCGTCGGTACGTGCGGCGGTCAGCGCGGGAATGCTGTCGACGGCGACCGTGCCTCGGATCGGCTGAGGATTGATCTCACCTCGGTCGCGACTCGTGCGCAGGGCAAATGCATCGAAGCTCCAGCCGCGCTTGGCCCAACCGAGGCGGGCAAGGAGTGAAATCTGATCGCTGCTCGGGCTGACGCGTCCCGGCGGCGTCGTACCGTACTGCTGCGCTCCGAACTGAATGCCCTCGCCGCCGCCAAAGCGCTTTCCGAAAAAGCCTCGATAGAGATTGGTCTGCTGGTCTCCGGTGCTGATGTCGACGCGCGAGTAAGGCGTCGTTCGCTCGACGCGCCAAGTGCGCGTGTAGACGCGCACCTCGGTTGCGCCCCACTCGATGCGTAACTCTTC
>DATBBP010000116.1:0-5258 GCA_036270935.1 Gemmatimonadaceae bacterium | reverse complement strand
CCGCGCACGCCGAACTCGCCGCCGCTCACGCCAACGAGCACCTTTCCTTTGACGACGAGCGGCGCCATCGTCACCGTCTCGCCGACGTTGATGTTCCCTATCTTCGTTACCCAGAGCTCCTTACCGCTCGCGGCGTCTAGCGCGATCGTGCGCGCATCGAGTGTATTGAAAATCACCTTGCCGTCGTCGACGACGAGTCCGCGATTGATGACGTCGCAGCAGGCGACGCCTTGCGACGCACTCACCGGATGCGGTTTGTACGACCATTTGGTGGGATACCCTGCTCTGGTGAGATCGAGCGCGTAGACGTAATTCGGAAACGGCGTCACGATATACATCGTGTTGCCGGCGACAATGGGCGCCGCTTCATGTCCCTTCGTCACTCCGGTCGAGAATGTGCTGATGACCTTCAGATTCTGCACATTCTGACTATTGATTTCCGTGAGGGCGCTGAACCGAGTCGCTTGGAAATCCTTGGCCGGGCGAACCCATTGTCCGTCGTCGGCAAAGCGCGCCGACGAATCTTCACTCGTCGCTGATCCTGCAGTCGTGGCTAAGGCGACGCGAGACGAATCTCTACCGCGATCGCGAGAGCAACCAGCGACGAGTAGTCCACAAAGGACGAAAATCTTGAGATCGACAGATCCCCTTTGCGAATGTCGAGTGTGCTTCCGGCTCGGCATGCGTTGTTCCTGCGCGCTGGCGTATGACAGAGCGTGTGTCGAGACGCACGACCGATAAACATCAGTCGCGATTCGGCGCTACGTGCAGGAAGTGTTCCGGCGCGATTCCCTCGGCGCGAACCTCGGAACGATGCATGGATAGACCATGCTTCATCCGTGCATTCGCTGCCACCATTTCTCGTACACGACCGGCGAGATCTCCGATGGCTTGATCTCGCTGCGTCCGCCCCAGAACACATTCGTGTAGAGTATCGGCATTCCGACGCTCGTGAGGTGCGCGTCGATCGCGGCCTTGTGCGCGAGAACGGTCGCTTTATCAGTTCCGTGAGCGACGCCCATGATATTGACATTCGCGAACTCCGGACCGCCTTCGCGCCAGTACGCGTGGGTGAGAATGTGATGACGCCCGACCTCGCGGCCGGCTTCGATCTCGCGTCCTTCGGGCACGCGCCAGTGAAAGAGTGCGTTGTATCGCGTGACGCGCGTGCCGTCAGCCGAAGGCTTCACGTGCTCGAGAAACGTCGAGAAGCGCCCGATCACCTTGCGATCGCCCAGATCACGCGCGATGCGCACGAATTCCTCGAACGGCTCGCCCGATTCGCGTGCCCGCAAATACCAAATGTCCTGTCGAATCTCGTCGACGTCGAGCTCGCGCTTGAGCGCCTCGAGCACTCGCCACTCGCGTCGCGACAGCTCGACGATGTTCGTGTCGATCACCGCTCCGAGCTCCTCACTTTTCGATCCCGGCTCCATGCCCTTCCGTCGTACGTGACCGACGCCGAGCGCAAAGAGCTTCTTCGCCGGCATCGCGCGATAGGCGTCGGCGCCGATGCGCGACGCGAGGAAGTCGCAGTGCGCGGCGATGGTGAAGCCTTGCGGAACTTTCAACGTCGTCCAGAGACGATATGCCGAGCCCGGGGTCGCGCCGTCGGTCGAGCGAATGACGATGTGTCCCGAGAACGGATCTTCACTCCACATGAACTCGAATGCCTCGTCGAGCCGCTCGGTGGGCACGCGCCAGGCGACGAGCGCGCCAGGCGCGAGATTCGTCGCCATCAACGTTTGACGAACACGACGGATGGTTCCTACGGCCAGCATCGCGCGTAGTCGGTCGAGTACCGTGTCGACCGGGAGCTCGGTCAAACGCGCGATCTCTCCGAAAGGGTCGACGAGAAAGCCGGCAATGCGATCTTCAGAGACGGCGAGGATACGCGCGTTGATCGGATCGCCGATCTCGGTGGGGATGCTTGATGCCGGTGAGTGCGTGATGGTCATACTGGAGGATAGCACGTGGCGGGTGGCGCGTGGCGTGCTGGAAGGTGCTGGGTGCTCTCAAGGTGATAGGTGATAGGTGCTAGATAATAGATCGGCGCTTCGCGCGTCGCTCGCGGCGCTTGGGGCGTTCGGGCTAGTCGCGCTCACCGACGAGCCGACAGTGCTCGATCGAGAGCTCTACACGCTGGCCCGTCGATTGTATCGACCAAGGATCGTGCGCGCGCAGCGGCCCTTGGAGGTATTTGGCCTGCCTGGCGCTCATATCCCGGTCGCCATACTCGGCGCGCGTGTGTTGCGGCGACGCGGTCATCGCGGCGGAGAGACCATCGCTGCGTCGGCCGTTGCGAGCTGGCTGGCGGTTCGAGCACTGCGCTCGCTCGTCCATCGTCCGCGTCCGCCCCGACCGCCGGGTCGAGGTCCGAAATCGGAGAGCACCTTTCCGAGCGGGCATACGACGGAGCTGACCGCGCTTGCCATTGTCGTCGCGCACGTGCTCGAACGTGAGCAAATACTAACGCGCCGCCAGGCCCGAGCGTTGCGGATCGGCATCCCATTGTTGATTGGCGTCGATCGCGTCTACGTGCGCGAGCATTGGTTCACCGACGTACTCGGCGGCTGGGCGTTGGGCGCCGCCGTCGGGCTTTCGGTTGTCGCCGCTTCCGCGGCTTGGCGACCTTGGCCTTCGAGACCCTTGCCTTCGCGCCCATTGCCTTCGCGTGCTTCCTCGCCGGCTTCTTCTTCCTCTCCGGAGTAGGCGCCGCACCCTCGAGTGACCGCCAGAGATACCAACTCGCGACGCTCGCATGCGGCGTCCAATGTTGGCCGATGCGCTTCACGTCCTTCGGACCCGGTTGCTTTCGCAGACGATACGCGCGACGGATCGCGTTCTGAATTCCCAGATCGAGCTCGGGAAGGACATCGGGTCTGCCGAGTCGGAACATGAGGAACATCTGAACCGTCCATCGGCCAATTCCCTTCACCTGCACGAGTCGCTCGATGATCTCGTCGTCAGGCAAATGATCGATGGTATCCTCGGCGATCGGAACGACGCCACTCTCGACCTTCGCCGCGAGATCCTTGAGGTAGGAGAGCTTCTGACGCGAGAGACCCGCGGCTCGCAGTGTCTCGTCAGGCGTCGCGAGAATCTCGCCCGGCGTCGGCGCCCGATCGCCATAGAGTCCGCGCACGCGACCGAGTATCGTCGACGCCGCTTTGCCCGAGAGTTGCTGATAGACGATAGACCTAACGAGTGCATCGAAATGCGTCCCCTCGTGTCGCTGTTCGAGGCGGCAGGGCCCGACGCGGTCGATCACCAGGGCCAGCACGGGATCGACGCGCTTGAGGTGCTCGATTGACGGTTCATACATGGCTGTGAAGGTGCTAGGTGGTGGGTGCTAGGTGCTAGTGGCATCCAAGCTAGCACCTAGCACCTAGCTCCAAGCACCTACGCGAGGTGTCGCGTCACCTTCTTCATATCGCCGAAGAACTCACGCTCGGCCTGCGCTCGCGCGGCGGGATCGGGAGCGCGCAGCACCGATGACGGGTGCACCGACGCGATCACGACCTTGCCGCTCGGCGCTTTCACCGGGCGTCCGCGCTCCTTCGTCACCCGAAAGCTCTTGCCCATCATCGCCTGCGCCGCCGTCGCGCCGAGGCACACGATGACCTGCGGCTCGACGAGACGAATTTCCTCCTCGAGCCAGGGATAGCACGCCCGAATCTCAGCGTCGTTAGGCTTCTTGTGGATGCGCCGCGCGCTCTTTTCGCCGCGCTCCCACTTGAAGTGCTTCACCGCGTTCGTGACGTAGACGTCGTCGCGATCGATGCCCGCGTCGTCGAGCGCACGGTCGAGCAGCTTTCCCGATGGGCCCACGAATGGATGGCCAGCGCGATCCTCCTGGTCGCCGGGTTGCTCGCCGACGATCATGACACGTGCTTTCTTCGGGCCTTCGCCGAACACCGTTTGCGTGCCGAGCGTCCAGAGATGACAGCCGCGGCACGTCATTGCTGCAGCGCGCAGCTTCGGCAGCGTGGGATTCGGCGGGATGAAGTCCGCCGCCGAGCCAGTCGTGACCGCTCGTTTGGCGCGGGAGCGCTGCGCGCCTCGAGTGGTGTTTGGTTTGGACTTGCGCGACCGCACGCGCGTCCGCGTCGCCATCAGCGCTTCATGCGGTCGGTGTCGTCACGCTCGCGCGGGGGAGGCGCCTCGCGAACATCTTCCTGCGGTGCGCCCTCCGACTCCTCGCTGCCGCCGTGCTTACCATGGCGATCCGGAATGATCGCGTTCTTATCGCGCAACTGTCCTGGTCGCTCGCGCTCAGGCTCCGAGCTCTTCTCATGATCGGTCATTGCAGCCCCGGTCTGATGTCAGCGGGAGGTTGGGCAAGTGCGAGGCCAACACTGCCCAACCCGCCGAGCGGTGTCAGATTGAAGTAGCACGTTGCCTCCGACCCCCCTCACGCCCCCAGCAATGTCCCGCCTGCTCAACTACTTCTTTCGCGGTGTGATCGTCGTCGCGCCCGTCGCAGTAACGATCTACATCTGCTACGCCATCTTCACGAGCATCGACAACTGGCTGGGCTTCCGTATCCCAGGTGTCGGCTTTCTCCTAACGATCGTACTGATCACGCTCGTCGGTTTTGGGGCGTCGAACCTCATCACGCGCGGCTTGCTGGCAGCCGTCGAGTCGCTGCTCGAGCGACTGCCTTTCGTCCGGTTGCTCTACGGCTCGACACGCGATCTGCTGAACGCGTTCGTCGGCGAGAAGCGCCGGTTCGACAAGCCCGTGCTCGTCGCACCAATGCCCGAGAGCGGCATCAGAGTCCTCGGCTTTTTGACGCAGGAATCACTCGCGACGATCGGACTGAAGGAGCACGTTACCGTGTATATGCCTCAGTCATACGGCTTCGCGGGGCAGCTGCTCGTCGTACCGGCGACGCAAGTGACGCCGCTCCCCGCGGAGAGTGCGGACGTGATGGCCTTCATCATTTCCGGCGGTGTCACGCAGATCCCCGAGAGCCGCGCGCTGCCGGCATCGCGATCGTGAGAAAGCGGCGGCGGAGAAGTTAACGAGTCGGCAAGCCGGCGAGTCGGCGCTTCACGGCCTGAAACTCAGCGTCATCGCGCACCAGGCTGCGTTCGATCGCCGGATCGACGCGATCGATGAGCCTTTGCGTTTGAGTTATACGATCTTCCTCGAGCGGATGCGACGCGAAGAACGTCTCCACGAGGCCCGGCTGTTCCTGGCGCGCGGCGAGCAGCACGCGAAAGAGCGCGGGAATCCCCTCCGGATCGATGTCG
>DATBBP010000115.1:0-4407 GCA_036270935.1 Gemmatimonadaceae bacterium | reverse complement strand
CGCGGCGGACGCACCCATCCGGTGTGGATCATGAACCTCGCCGATTATTCGGTCGAGAAGCTGCCGAAAGCGAACAGTAATGACAGCGATCCAATGTGGATCGGCAACACCGTCTACTTCATCTCGGATCGCAACTACACCGCGAACCTCTTCGCGTATCACCTCGATACGAAAAAGACCGAACAGCTCACCCGCCACGATGATTACGATATTCAAAACGCCTCGGCCGGACCCGATGCGATCGTCTACGAACAGGCGGGTTACGTCAATCTGTTCGACGTGAAGACCGGCCAGGCGCATCGAGTCGAGATCGACGTCAAAGGCGACCTCCCGTGGGCGCGGCCGCAGATGAAGAAGGTCGCGAACATGATCCGCAGTGCGTCGTTGTCGCCAACCGGCGTGCGCGCCGCCTTCGAGGCACGCGGCGATGTGTTCACTGTCCCAGCGACGCAGGGCGATTACAGAAATCTCACGCACACTACCGCCGCGCACGAGCACAGCCCCGTCTGGTCGCCGGATGGCTCACAGCTCGCCTGGCTCTCCGACGTGAGTGGTGAGTATCAGCTCATGATTGGAGACCAGCTGGGCCTTTCAAAGCCGCGCGCGGTGCAACTGCCGGGCAACGGCTACTACTCGTCGCCGACGTGGTCGCCCGACGGCAAGCACCTCCTTCTCGAGGACAATCACCTCACGCTCTGGACTCTCGACGTCGCGAGCGGCCGCGCGACCAAGATCGACAGCGACACGTACTTCGATCCGACGCGCGGCATCGACATGGCGTGGTCGCCGGACTCGCGCTGGGTGGCGTACTCTCGAAACATCGATAGCCACATGCGAGCGGTCTTCCTGTACTCGCTCGAGGAAGGGAAGGCGCACCAGATCACCGACGGAATGTCTGACGTCGTCTCGCCCGCATTCGACGCCGCCGGCAAGTATCTCTACTTCCTCGCGAGCACCGACTACGGCCCGCGGACGAGCTGGCTCGAGATGAGCTCACTCGATCGGCCCGCGCGCCGCTCGATCTATCTCGCCGTGCTCTCGGCGAGCGAACCGTCGCCCCTTCTTCCGGAGACCGGCGACGAGCCCGCAACGGCAACCGCGATCGTTGCGCTCGCGTCCAAGCCTCGCGCTGACACGACGGCGTCGCAAGTTCGCATCGACCTCGACGGTATCTCGCAACGCATTCTTCCAATCGGAGTTCCCGCCGGTGAGCTCAGTGATCTGAGCGCCGGCGCGGCCGGCAGTTTCTTCTACCTGGAAGCGCTGCCTAACGCGGGTGGCGTCGCGCGGTTGCAGCACTACTCGCTAAAGGACCGCTCCGCGACGCCAATTCTCGAGGGCATTCGCTCGTACACGCTGTCGGGCGACCGCAAGAAGCTGCTCTACCAATCGGCGCGGGGCGCGCCGGAAAGCCGCTGGGGAATCATCGCCACCGACAAGCCTGGCAAAGTCGGCGACGGCACGGTCAACGTCGGCCAGCTCGAGATGCTCGTCGATCCGCGAGCCGAGTGGGCGGAGATCTTCAAGGAAGCTTGGCGAACGCAGCGCGATTATTTCTATGACGCGAAGATGCACGGCGCGAACTGGCAGGCCGTCTACGACAAGTACGCTCCGTTCGTGCCGTACATCGGCCACCGTTCGGACCTTGGTTATCTCATCGCCCTCACGGGCGGAGAGCTCACCGTCGGCCACTCGTATCTGAGCGGACCAGGCGACGAGCCGGAAGAGCAGCCCGAGTCCGTCGGCTTGTTAGGCGCCGACTATGCGATCGAGAATGGCCGGTATCGCATCACGCACATTTACAGCGGCGAGAATTGGAATCCGGATCTTCGTGCTCCGCTCAGCGCGCCTGGGATCCGCGTCGCCGAAGGGGATTACCTCCTCGAGATCAATGGCCGTCCGCTCGCGCCGCCGACCAATGTTTACAGCCTCTTCCAGGGCACCGCTGGCCATCAAATCTCGATCCGCGTCGGCAAGTCGGCCACCGGTGAGGATTCCCGCGTCGTGACGGTCGTGCCGGTCGCCAGCGAAGAAGGCCTCCGTACGCGCGCGTGGATCGAGGCGAACCGCCGCAAGGTCGATCAGCTCTCTGGCGGTCGCCTCGCCTATGTCTGGTTGCCGAACACCGCGGGCGCGGGTTACACGTCGTTCACACGCTACTTCTATGCGCAGCAGGAGAAGGAAGGTGCGGTGATCGACGAGCGGTACAACCATGGCGGCATGGTCGCGGACTACATCGTGAATGAGCTCGAGCGCAGGCCGATGGGATATTTCGCGACGCGCGAAGGCAAGGTGTCGACGACGCCGATCGCGGGCATCTATGGTCCGAAGGTGATGTTGATCAACGAGTCGGCTGGGTCAGGCGGTGACGCGTTGCCATACATGTTCCATCAGCGGCAGATTGGCCCGCTCGTCGGCATGCGAACGTGGGGTGGGCTCGTCGGCACGTTAGGCGTCCCGCCGACGATCGACGGTGGGGGCATCACCGCGCCGGGTTTAGCATTCTATGATCTCCAGGGCAAGTGGGCCGTGGAGAACGAAGGCATCGCGCCGGACGTCGAGGTCGAGTACACGCCCGCGGACGTCATCAAGGGGCACGACCCGCAACTCGAGCGCGCAGTCCAGGAGGCGCTGGCGATCCTCAAACAGAAACCGGCGCTGCGCGTTGCTCGACCAGCCCCGATCGACAGGACGTCGCGGACGAATCCTTAGGCCGAACTAACGCGTTACCGGAGCTTTCCACGGGGCAGGGCGCTCGAGCACGGGCAACACATTTGCCAGCGTGGCTCGTGGCCACATCGACGGCACACCGCGAATGAACGTCACCAGGCCGTCGATGGGCGAGCGGACCTCACCCGTCTTCCGACCGAGAAAATCGGTCGTATAGCCGAGCTGCTGGCCCTTCTTCACCCGCACGTCGCGATCGACGGACGCGATGAACACGCCCGCGGTGTCCGCCGCGAGACGAGCGCCCGCGCCGTCCAGCCACACGGCGTGCCTAACGGGCGTATACGATCGGTCGAGCATCTTGAGCGCCGCGAGGACATTGAGCGATCCGTCGACGAGCGCGGCGATGTCGCCCGGTGCCACGATCCCGCTCCGCCCTGCCTCGGCGACGAGCACCGTCTTTCCGCGCACGAGCGCCTGCCCCGATAGCGATCGCCCCGCGTTAGGCGCCGAGGGGTCGACGTCGGTGACGATGATGTGATCGAGACCGAACGCCATGATCAGCTTGAGTGCGGCGGAGTCCTGCGCGGCCTTTCCACCGCGAAACCAGTAACTGTACGGACGCAGATTCTCGTCGAGATCGCCGCCGTGCAGATCGACGACGACGTCCGCCGGCGTGACGACCTGGCTCGTCATCAGCGCGAGCGCGCGCTGTGTCTGCGTTCCGCTCGCGTCACCCGGATAGCCGCCATTCATCCCTTTGTGATCGATTGGATTCACGTGCGGCGTCATCTGAGTCCACGACGCGATGTTGATGATCGGGACGATGATCACCGTCCCCGCGAGCTTCGTCGCGTCAATGCGCGGAATCAGTCGTTGCATGGCGACGATCGAGCTGTACTCCGTCCCATGACTCCCCGCGACGAAGGCGACGACTGGGCCGGGTCGCGCACCGTGAATCACCGCGACCGGAATGTCGAGCGCGGAGTCCGAGCCGGCCGGCACCGCTATGAGGCCAGTGGCTGTCGCTCCACGCTGTGCCGTCGCACTGCCAACGCTGAACGCGGACGATTGCTGTTGCTGTGCGAGTGTGGCCACTGGAAGGCCGCCTGCAGCTACCAGCACGAATGAAATGATTCTCATGTGAGTGACCCGCGAGAGAGTTCTCCTGCCTTTCACAATGATAAAGGGACCTAACGACTCTGCTTCGGCCCCCAGTTCACCTGATTCAGATCCTGGAGCAGCCGATCAACCAACGGCTGGAATCCCGTCAGCACGTCCGCTCGCGCAACCCGAGCCTCGAACGTCGGAAAGGTTCTGTCCTCAGACATGTCTCGCGTCGAGAGACGAATGCTCACCGAATCACCACGCGCCCGATACAGCCCGCCCGCGACGAGCGCGCCGGCGCCTAATCGCGCTCCCACCGCGCGCCGTTCCGTCATGTCGTGCGTCGTGCGGGCCGCCGAGTCGGTCACGATCGCACCGCCGAGCCGCTTCACGATCGCCGCACGCAAGGAGTCCGCGAGCTGTCGCGCGAGCACGCCCAATGAGTCGATACCCGTCTGGTTGTCGAGATCGAAGACGAGCACTCGCTTCGGGTCCGAGCGCGACCGCCAGCTCACCCTCTCGAGCGCGCGCGACACGTCACGGACGAGCCCCAGTGCCTCCTGCGGCTTGTCGAGATCCGTCGCCGTGCGGTCCGACTGCGGGTAGTTACGCCAGACGTCCAGGACGATCGAC
>DATBBP010000114.1:0-2753 GCA_036270935.1 Gemmatimonadaceae bacterium | reverse complement strand
TCGGCGGCAGCCCCCGATTCCCCCCGCCGCGGCTCGACGAACATGGGGGTGTGATACGTCACAGCGGTTGGCGCGTCTTTGATTCGACGTTCGGGCATACCGACGGACGGTAAAGGTCAGAGAGACGAATCGCCCAGTGATTAGTCGGATCGAGCAGCCGAGTCGCTCGTTCCGTTGTTGTAGTTACTTCATTCACCCTCCTTCGTCCCCTCCACCGTGGCGACTGCCGTGAAACCAAGGACCGCCAGCGGGAACGCGCCCGCGGCCCTGTCCGACGCGCGGGAATCGCGTTACTCTGTTGTCGTGAAGACGACGGAGCAGCCCGCACAATTCGCAGATCAGGATACTGATCAGCTGATCATCCAACGCGTTCTCGCCGGTCAGCGCGACGCGTTCCAGACGCTGATCACACGATACAGCGACCCACTGTATCGACACGCGCTCTGCATGACGGGTAGTCCCGACGTCGCAGAAGACATCTTGCAGCTCAGCTTCATCAAAGCGTATCAACATCTCGCCGAAGTGCGTGGGCGCTTCGATGCGTGGGTCTTTCGCATCGTTGCTAACGGCTGTAAGGACTGGCTGAAGAACATTCGCCGGTCGCATCTCAGCTACGACGAAGACGATCAGCCGTCGTCGTACGCGACGCCTGACGAGGAGTTGGACCGCAGCGAGTTACGCACGGATCTGGACAAGGCCCTGGCGACGTTGCCGTCATCACTCCGCGAAGCGTTCATCATGAAGCACGTCGAGGGACGCTCGTACGAGGAGATGGCCGATCTCCTCGGCACCACTGTCGGTGCGCTCAAGATGCGCGTGCATCGCGCTCGTGAGGCGCTGCAAGCCTTACTCGAGGAGAAGTACGCCTAACATGTTTGACGATATCCATTCGGAGAACGGCCGAAATCTCGACGGCCACAAAAAAGACCGCCGCCCGCGCCCGGAGCGAAGCTCGGAGATCGAGCAACCGCTTACCGATCGTGAGGTGCCGCTGGCGCAACCAGACACGGGCCGCCTGCTATCTCCCGCGGTCCACGCGTGGCTCGATGGCGAGTTACCGGAAGCGGCCGTGCGGCGTGGCGACACGCAGCACGATGTCGAATTCTGGAAGCTGATGGCGCAAGTGACCGAGACGCGTCGTCACATGACGACGCCCGCGCATGTGCAGCAGCGCATTATGGATGCGCTGCCGCGCAACGTTCCGCAGCTGATCACACCGTGGTGGCGCCGCGAGTTCGTGATCACCCCTGCCGCGGCGCTCGGCGCGACCGGCGCGCTCGTCGCGCTGACGGCCGCGCTCACGGCGCTCGTCATGGTGCTCGCCCGTCGCTGATTCGTTGCGCACCACGTTCGCCTGAGCCTTCACGATGTGTTGGTACGATTGGGCCCGTCCTCGATATGAGGACGGGCCCTTTCCGCATCATGGTCAAAGACCGATACTCCATGGGATGGCGGTTCTTCACTGCCGTGTCCGCATGGGAACTCGGTATGGCGGAACGGAGTATGCGAACAGCGGCCTCAGCTCGCGATCGCGTGGAGCGGTGAATGACGGAAGGGAAGCGGTTCGCGCAGTTGTTGAAGGAGTTCGAACGCGTCGGCGTCGATCCGAATACGATTAGCGCCGGGCTCGCCGTGCGTGAAGAAGACGCTCTGCGAGCGCTGCACGCCCTTCCCGACAACGCCGGCCCCGCGGCATTTCTAACACAGCTCCGGCTGGTAATGACGCAGACGACGTCTCACGCGCCACCGCGGCATTAGCTCGTTCGGGAATCGATTACATCTGCGTACCGTATCGATGACTGGCCCTCGCTGGGTCACGCCACGTATTTTCGCGTGAGCGGAGGTATGTCGATGAGCTCCAGATTCCGGTCGCTGCGCTGGCTCCTCGCGGCCATTCCGATTGTGATCCTGGCGGGATCGTTCGCCAATGTCGGGGCGCGCCAGGGATCGCCACATGCGGCGTATGCGTCTTCACTTGCGCAGGATCGTCCGGCGCGAGTCGACTCCGCGTTCGCGAAGCTCATACAACGGCTGTCGGAGCCTGGCGGCTACTTCGACTCCGACAATCTCATCTCGAACGAGACGTCGTATCTCCACGTGCTCGATGGGATGCGCCGATTGAAAGTTCAAGGTGGCGCTTACATCGGCGTCGGACCCGATCAGAATTTTTCATATATAGCGGCGGTGCGTCCCAACATCGCTTTCATGATCGACATTCGTCGCGACAATCTCCTCGAGCATCTGCTCTTCAAGGCGTTGTTCTCGATGTCTCGGAATCGCGTAGAGTATCTTTGCCTCCTGTTTGGAAAGCCACTTCCCCGCGATATGGATCGGTGGAGCTCCAAGTCGATTCAGGAGCTGGTCGATTACATCGACGCCACACATACCGATGGAGATGTGGTCGACTCCGTACAATCGGCGATCAGCCAGCGTGTACGCCACTTCGGGATTCCGCTCTCGACGCTCGACCTCGAGACGATCGCGCGCGTTCGCGATGCGTTCGTCCGCGATTCGCTCGACCTGCGTTATTCGAGCATTGGCCGCGCGCCGCGTCCGTATCACCCGACGTATCGTCAACTATTACTCGAAAAAGACAGATCCGGACGTCAGGCGAACTACCTTGCGTCCGAGGACGCGTTCCAATACGTGAAAGGCCTCGAGGCGCACGACCTCATTGTCCCAGTCATTGGCAATGCGGCCGGCGAGCACGCACTGTCGGCCATCGGTCAGTTTATCGCCGAGCGCGGTGAGAA
>DATBBP010000113.1:0-10668 GCA_036270935.1 Gemmatimonadaceae bacterium | reverse complement strand
CTGTTGTTGCGCCTGAATGACCGTGTTCAGCTCGCGCTTGTGAAAGTGATTGGCTTGCGGTGAGGAGACGCCACTCGAGTCCTGCGCGGTCGGGAATTCAGAGTGGCTGTAGTCGTTGAAGCTCGCCGTGATCTTCAATTGCCTAACGACATGACTGTCGATGTCACGCAGCCCGCGCAGCTCGAACGTTTCGCGGCGCTGCTCGATGCGCGAGGTCGTAGGTGGGACGTCGACGAAGTCCGAATTCGGCGGCACGCCAGGAATGCCGTAGTTTGTCTCGTAATGCTTTCCTCCGATACCGAACATTCCCAGCACACCCTGATACGCGTAGCCGGCGCCGAACTCGCTGCTGCGATCGAAGGTCTGTGGCATGCGGTCGAGGAAAAAGCGCGCGCCAGTCCCGGGGTCGACGTAAGTCCCCGAGGGAATCCGCGTGTCCTGCGCGTGCACTCCGCCCGCCGACACTCGGAATGCCTGATTGCCGCTGCTCAAGATCGTGTTGTCGTACGCGGCCGTCTGGTTGTTCACCGAGTTCCCTTCTACCGCAACGGTTCCGGAGACCGCCCGATCGGAGACTGTCGGCACGAGATCGGTTATCACGTTCACGACGCCGCCGATCGTACTCGGTCCATACAGGATGCTCGCCGGACCGCGCACGACGTCGATTTGCGATATGGCAATCGCTTCGAGCGGTGTTGCGTGAGCGGGATCGTAGGTGGCGATGTCACCCATGCGGAGTCCGTTCTCGAGCACCAGTAGCTCGTTGTCGCCGAGGCCGCGCACGATCGGCCGCGTTGGTGCGGATCCGTTGCTCCGCACGGTGACGCCTGGCAGATCGGAGATCTTCTCGGCGAAGCTCGTGCCGGCCGAGTTCAGAAGCTCGATCTCGGACTTGGATTCAGCAGATTGGTATTGGTCCGCCGAAGTCCGCGCTATGGGCGACGCCGTGACGACGACTTCCTGCAGGGCGATGGCGGAGGGCTTCAGGTCGAAAGAGACCGTCGTCGTCCCGGAGGCGACGTCGACGATCTTGGTGGTCGACGCGTAGCCACTGACGCGAGCAAATACCTGATACCGGCCGCGAGGGACCGGCGCGAAGGAGAACTGGCCGCGCGAACCACTGTAGGTGACGCGATCGAGCTCGAGGATTCGTATCGTCGCACCGGCGATCGGCTGACCGTCCGATTGTACAGTACCCGTAACCGACTGTGGCGCGGCGACCCGAGGCCAACATAGGACCGCGCCAGCAAACGATATCAAGAGCGCGACGCGTGGTCGATGAATCATGTCTGGACGCTGTTGCAATTCACACGCTAGACTAACTGCCGCACGAAGCACGTAAAGGAAGATACGTCGGCTCCTCCGCCCGACAATCGCCATGTACGACGGTCACACCACGGAGCAAAATGTCTGACGAAGATTTGAAGGCGGAGGTCGAACGGCTCCGTCGCGAGAATGAAGCCCTGAAGCAGCGCAACGTGCGCGGAGTCTCGTTGAAGGTCAGCGAGAAGGGCGGTGTGTCGGTGTACGGGTTGGGGCGATTCCCCATCACGCTCTATCAAGAGCAGTGGACCAAGCTTCTCGATATGGCAGACCAGATCCGCGACTTCATCACCGAACACGCGAGCGAATTGAAGAAGAAGGAGTGATCAGCGTTCTCTCACGAAGGCCTAAAGGGCCACGATCATGTGGCGGGACTTAGCGACGCGGCAACGCAGCCAACTGGTCGGGCGTGAGCATTTCGAGAATGTCGCGCGCCGCCATGTCGTCGAGTGGCGAGATCTCCGCGCTCGTCGGCGCGCGCTGTGCACCGTCCAACACGCTGAAGAGTGCCTGCTGATACTTGCGGTCGATTGCTCGTAGCTGCGTAACCTGCTGCGGGCTCAGCGTCACGCTGCCAAGGATCCGGGCGGCCACCGTGAATGCACCGGCTGGATAGCTCATCCTGACGATCTCACCGTGGAGCGCAGAGGGCACCTGAACCGAAACGCACGAGTGAAGTCTATCCGTCCGCTCGTCGCGGACGAAAGCAGCGACGAGGGATTCAGCTGACCTCTCTTGAAAAGGCCACTAGGTTCCGAACCGTGTCCCTCTCCCCCGGCCGAACGACCTTATCACGGCTGTTAGGCCGTAACCGCTCGCGACCGCCGTCGCGACCGAGCGGACCCGTGGACACCCTGCTTCCCGGTCCGATCCGCGGCGAGCTACTGGGTGCCGAGCAGCTTGCCGAGCGCATCGCGACCTTGGCCAGCGCGCAGCGTATAACGAAGACGCCGCGCCGCCGTGCCCGGTTGCTCGCGCGACTCACCGAAACTCGCCGCATTCTCGAGGATGCGCACACTCGCCTCGCCGCGGTCACGAGGGAGGGAGTCGACATCGTCGACGTCGGACCAGCCGGAGACTGGCTGCTCGACAACTTTCATGTCGTTCGCGAGCACATCCTCGAGGTGCATGAAAGTCTTCCGCGTGGCTATTACCGCGAGCTGCCGGAGCTCGAGAGCGGACCGCTCGCCGGCTATCCGCGCGTCTACGAGCTGACGATCACGCTCGTCTCGCACAGCGAGGCGCGGGTCGACGACGAGAACATCGATCTCGCGCTGACCGCGTTTCAACGCGTGACCCCGCTCTCGCTCGGGGAGCTCTGGGCGGTGCCGGCAATGCTGCGACTCGGTCTGATCGAAAGCGTGCGCCGCGTCGCGCTCCGTACGGTGCAGCGGCTCGACGAGCTCGAGGCGGCAGATCGATGCGCAGCGCGCCTTCAGACCGCGAGCGATCGAGGGAAGCGCGCCCTCGGCGCGGCATTGAACGACTTCATCAGCGACCCGCCGCCACTCACGCCTTTTTTCGTCTCGCGCTTGCTGCAGCAGTTGCGCCGTGCACGCGGCGAATTCCCGCCCCTCGTCTGGCTCGAGCAGTGGATCGGCGAGGATGGGCCGAGCGCCGAGGAGGCCGACGCGTGGGCGGCGCAGCGGCAGGCGACGACGCAAATCATCATTGCCAACAGCATAACGAGTCTGCGCACCGTCGCCCGCATGGACTGGCGCGCGATCGTCGAGCGGCAGAGCGTGGTCGAGACGGTATTGCGTCAAGATCCGTCGTCGTTCTACACGCGCATGACGTTCGCCACTCGCGACCACTATCGACACGTGATCGAGCGCGTCGCGAAGCACACCGGCCGCGAGCAAGCCTCGGTCGCACAACTCGCGATCGACCTCGCCCGGTTTCGCGACGACAAGGAAGAGCGCGACCCGCGGCGCGCACATGTTGGGTACTTTCTCATCGACCAAGGTCTAGCCGATCTCGAGCGAGCCGTCGGTTATCGCCCCACGCTCGGTGAGCGCGTATATCGCTGGGTGTTGCGCCATCCGTACGTCGTGTTCGGAGGCGGCGTCCTCGTGGCGACCTTGCTCCTGCTCTGGGTCACGTGGCGAGTCGCGGCGCCAACCTCTCTGGTCGCCCTATTGATTGCGTTCATTGCCGTGAATGACGTGGCGATCAATGTCGTGAATCAGATCGTCACGGCATTCCTGCCTCCACACACGCTGCCGAAGCTCGACTTGAGCGAAGAGGCAACAGGTGGCGACGGAATTCCCGCGGAGCTCAGGACGGCGGTCGTGATTCCGACGCTCTTCCCGAGCGTCGACGTCGTGCACGACGCGCTCGCCACGCTCGAAGTCCAATTTCTCGCCAACCGCGAGGCGCACCTTCACTTCGCGCTCTTGAGCGACTTCGCGGACTCCGCGACGGAAACGCGACCCGAAGACGCCGCAATCATCGATGCCGTCTCGGCGGGCATCCGCGACCTCAACGCGCGTTACCGCGATGGCGGGGACGGGTCGAGCGACCGGTTCCATGTCTTCCACCGGCCGCGACGATGGAACGCTCAAGAAGGCGTTTGGATGGGATGGGAGCGCAAGCGCGGCAAGCTCGCGCAGTTTAATCAATTCGTACAAGGCCGCGCCGACGACGCGTTTTCTGTGATCGTTGGCGACGCCGCAGCGATCCGCAGCGTGCGCTACGTGATCACGCTCGATGCAGACACGGTGCTTCCACCCGGAAACGCCGCCTTGCTCGTCGGCACGCTGGCACACCCGCTGAACCGCGCTCAGTATGACGTGAGACATGGCCGCGTGATGCGCGGCTACGGCGTCGTCCAACCCCGCGTCGGCATCTCGCTGCCGAGCGCACATCGGTCGCGTTTCGCGACGATCTTCTCGGGTCATCCCGGAGTGGATCCCTACACGACCGCCGTCTCCGACGTGTACCAGGATCTGTTCGGCGAGGGCAGCTTCACCGGCAAAGGCATCTACGATGTGGCCGCATACGAGACGGCGACGCACGGGCGCTTTCCGGAAAACGCACTGCTGTCGCATGACCTGATCGAGGGCAGCTACGTTCGCGCGGGGCTCGCGACCGACATCACTGTTTACGACGACTACCCCAGCCGCTATCTCACGTTCACGCGCCGCAAGCACCGCTGGATCCGCGGCGACTGGCAACTTCTTCGTTGGCTCACGCTGTCGGTGCCAGGGCCGCAGGGTCTCGAGCGGAACCGTCTCTCGTTGCTCTCACGGTGGAAGATCCTCGACAATTTGCGACGCAGCGTCGTCGAGATCGCGCAGCTGACGTTGCTCGTGGCGGGGTGGACGGTGCTGGCCGGGTCGCCATTCCGCTGGACGGTTATCGCGCTTGGCGCGATCGCCGCCCCATGGCTGTTCTCGCTCCTGTTGGCGCTCCTTCGTCCGCCGCTCGACAAGTCGTGGCGCGCCTACTACGGCGCCGTCGCGCGCGACGCGATCACGAGCGCGCAACAGCTCGCGCTGGCGATCGTCTTCCTCCCGCACCAGGCAGTCATCTCCGCCGATGCCATCACGCGGACGCTCTGGCGACTCGGCCTAACGAGGAAGCATCTCCTCGAGTGGCGGACCTCGTCTCAGAGCGAGCGCGACGTCGGCGTCAGCGTCGCCGCCGCGTGGCGCGCGATGTGGCCAGCGGTCGTCGTGGCGATTCTCATTCTGGTGCTGGCGGCGTTAGGCATGGTCTCGCATCCGGATTCCGCTCGACGCTGGCTTTTTGGCGCCGTCGTGCTGCCTCTCGCCGCGGTATGGAGTGTGGCGCCGGCGATCGCGCACCTGCTCAGTAAGCCGGCGAGTCCGCGACGTCCGGAGCTCTCAGGGGACGAGCGGAGCGTCGCGCTGCGGTATGCACAGCTCCACTGGCAGTACTTCGACACGTTCGTCAACGCTGGTACGAATTGGCTTGCGCCGGACAACTTTCAGGACGACCCGAAGCCGGAAACGGCAATGCGGGTTTCGCCCACGAACATCGGCCTCCAGCTACTGTCGACGGTGAGCGCGTGTGACCTCGGCTTCATCACCGCCGAGGACATGGCGCGGCGGCTGGAGCTGGCGTTGCGCGCCCTCGAGCGCATGCGCCGTTTTCGCGGCCATTTCTACAACTGGTACGATCTGCGTGATCTGCAGGTGCTCGAGCCGGCCTACATTTCCACCGTCGACAGCGGCAACCTCTCTGGCCACCTCATTGCCGTTAGGCGCGCCTGTCTGGAGATGGCGGGCGAAGGCGAGCTCGCGCTCCGTCTGCGCGCCATCGCCGACCGGGCGTACGACTTCGCGATGGAGATGGACTTTCGCTTCCTGTTCGACCGAAGGCGCAAATTGTTCGCCATCGGCTACCAGCAGAGCACGCACGCGCTCGACTCGTCGTACTACGATCTCCTGGCGTCGGAAGCCCGGTTGGCAAGCTTCGTTGCGATCGCCAAGGATGACGTTCCGGTTGAACACTGGTTCCATCTCGGACGCACGCTGACGCGGGCGACCGGCGAGACGGCACTCGTCTCGTGGAGCGGCAGCATGTTCGAGTACTTGATGCCCGCGCTCGTTATGCGATCGTTCCCGTTCACGGTGCTTGGCGCGACGTATGAGAGCGCCGTTAGGCGCCAGATCGCATACGGCGCCGAGCGCGGCGTGCCGTGGGGCGTAAGCGAGAGCGCCTACAACCTCCGCGACCGCCACCTGACGTATCAGTACCGCGCGTTCGGCGTCCCCGACCTCGCGCTCAAGCGTGGTCTCGGCAGCGATCTGGTCGTCGCTCCATACGCATCGGCGCTGGCGTTGATGGTGGAACCGGCGCCGGCGATGTCGAATCTGCGGGCCGAGGAGGAGCTTGGCGCGCTCGGGCCCTACGGATTCCGAGACGCCATCGACTACACCCGCCCAGACCCGGGTGAGCGCTTTGCTCTCGTCAAGAATTACATGGCGCATCACATCGGCATGTCGCTCGTGGCGCTCACCAATGTTCTCACTGGCGAGATATGGCAGCGGCGCTTCCATGAGGATCCGCTCATCCGCGCCGCCGAGCTTCTGCTGTTCGAGCGCGTGCCGAGGCGGGTGGTGCTCCAGCAGCCGCAAGCGGCGCGCGCCGAGGAGGCGCTGCCAGACCCGGACCTCGAGCGTCCCACTGTACGCGAGATCGGCGAACCGAACACGCCGCAGCCGCATGTGGCGCTGCTCGGTCGCTTGCCGTACACGATCATGGTGAGCCACTGCGGCGGCGGCTACAGCCGGTACGAGGATCTCGCGGTCACGCGGTGGCGCGCCGACGGGACGCGCGACGCCAGCGGACAGTTTTGCTACGTGAAGGACGTCACGCGGCAACGCATCTGGTCGGCAGCGCACCAACCCGTGTGCGCTCCCGCGGACTCGTATCAAGCGCTCCTCGCGACCGATCGCGTCACGTTCGATCGCACGGACGGCGAAATCGAAACGCGGACGGAAATCGCCGTCGTTCCCCAGGATTCCGCCGAAGTCCGGCGCGTTACGGTGACCAACGACAGCACCGAGCGCCGTGAGATCGAGCTCACGAGCTACGGCGAGGTCGTTCTCGCACCGCCTAACGCGGACCGCGTACATCCCGCGTTCGCGAATCTCTTCGTCGAAACGGAATGGCACGAGTGGTGTTCGGCGCTCACGGCAACACGTCGCCCGCGCTCGGCGCAAGAGCGGCGCCTGTGGTGCGCGCACGTGGTAGCAACGGGTACCGAACGCGTTGGTCCGATCAGCTACGACAGCGATCGGGCCCGCTTTCTCGGCCGTGGCCGAACGCCGCAAGACCCGCTCGCGCTCGCGGTGGATGGACCGCTGTCGGGCACCACGGGCGCCGTTCTCGACCCGATCTTCGCTCTACGCGTGCGTGTGGCGCTCGACCCGGGGGAATCCGCCACCGTCGCGTTCACGACGCTTGTCGCATCGTCGCGCGAGCAGGTGTTCGCGCTAGCTGATCGCTACAATCACCCGCATGCCGCGCAGCGGGCGCTCGATCTGGCGTGGACGTCGACGCAAGTCGAGCTGCGCGAGCTCGGCATCACGCCCGCGGACGCCGCGGTCTTCCAGGACCTCGCCGGTCAACTCTTCTACGGGAATCCGGCGTTGCGTGCGCCCCAGGATGAGTTGCGCGAGAACCGTGGATCGCAGCCGATGCTCTGGGCGCAGGGCGTGTCGGGTGATTGGCCCATTGTACTCGCAACCATCGACTCGAAGGATGGATTGCCGACGCTACGACAACTTTTTGCCGCCCACCGATACTGGCGCCGGCGCGGGATGACCGTCGACCTGGTCGTCGTGAACGATCGTGCTCACAGCTATCTGCAGGAACTGAGCGATCAGATCTCCTCGACGATGTTCACGGCGACCGACTCGGCCGTCATCGACCGCCCGGGCGGCGTGTTCGTGCGTCGTCGGGACGCGGTGAGCGCGAGCGATCTCGAGATGCTGCGCGCCACCGCACGGCTGCTGGTGCGATGCGACGGGCGCTCGATCGGAAAGATCCTCGAAGAGGCGATCGGCACGCCCGATGATGCGCCGCCGGCGCTGGAACCGGCCGCGACTCTCCCTCGTGTTTCCGGACGGTACACGCCGGCCGCGATGCGGCGCGTTCGACCACTCAGTCCAAGCGTCGGGATGACGCCCGTCTCGCTGTCGGCGACAAAGTCGTTAGGCAATGGTCGCTATGACGCGTCCGAGCGATCGACGGATAGGCCGTCCGCACCTGACGAGACACTGCGCTTCGACAACGGCCTTGGTGGTATCACGGCCGACGACGATTATCTCGTGCGCGTGCGTGGGGACCGCGTGCCCCCTGCCCCGTGGGCGAACGTCGTCGCGAATGCGCGCGGTGGGTTCCTCGTTACCGAGCGGGGTGCCGCGTGCACATGGGTGGAGAACAGTCAGTTCTTTCGTCTCACGCCGTGGCACAATGACCCGGTGAGCGATCCGGCAAGCGAGGTGCTGTATCTGCGCGACGAAGAGAGTGGTGACTGTTGGACGGCGACGCCGGCGCCGATGCGTCGCGACGCGCCGTACACCGTGGTGCACGGCGCGGGCAGCTCGTCGTTCCAGCATGAAGCGTTTGGCATCGCGACGCACCTCACGCTCGGGCTCGCCGAGGATGCGCCGATTAAGTTGTCGCTCTTACGCCTAACGAATCACGGCAAACGCGTCCGTCGCATTGCGGTGACGTCATACGTCGAGTGGGTGGTCGGGAGCCTGCGCGAGCATACGCAGCATCAGGTCCACACCTCCTTTGCGCCGGACACGGGCGCGATGTACGCGCAGAACTTCTTCGATCCGCAATTCGCGTCGTGGGTCGCATTCTGTGCGATGAGTGAGCCGCTCGCCAGCCACACCGCCGATCGGCGCGAATTCCTCGGACGCAATGGAACAACGGCCGCTCCCGTTGGGCTCCTGCACCCGCTCGCGGGCACGACGGGCGTCGGTGTGGATCCGTGCGCGGCGCTCCGCTGCGTGCTGCAGCTCGCGCCTGGTGAGACGCGCGACCTGGTTGTCGTGCTCGGCGCTGCCGAAGGCGAACACGCCGCACGCGCTGCCGTGCGCGAGTACCAGGACGTGCAGCGCGCCCGTGCGGCGATCGAGCACAACGTCGCGCGGTGGCGAGAGAGGCTGTCGGTCATTGCCGTGCAAACACCGGAGCCCGCGTTTGACATCATGCTCAATCAGTGGAGCTTGTATCAGGCACTCGCTTGCCGGATGTGGGGCCGCACGGCGCTCTATCAGAGCAGCGGGGCGTATGGCTTCCGCGATCAGCTCCAGGACTCGATGGCGTTCGTGTACGCGGAGCCGGGCGTGGCGCGCGAGCACATCCTTCGCGCCACGGCGCGTCAGTTCATCGAGGGCGACGTGCAGCATTGGTGGCACCCCGAGAGCGGCCGCGGCATGCGCACGCGATTCTCCGACGATCTGGCGTGGTTGCCCTACGTCGTCGATCACTACACGCGCGTCACCGGCGACGCGACGGTGCTCGACGAAACCGTGCCGTACCTAACGATGCGCGCGCTCGAGCCACACGAGCATGAAGTCTACGAGTCGCCGCGTGTGAGCGATGAGCGCGGTAGCGTCTATGAGCACTGCCTGCGTGCGCTCCGCAAGGCGTGCACGGCTGGGGAGCACGGGTTGCCGCTGATCGGCATCGGCGATTGGAACGACGGCATGAACCGCGTCGGCGTGGAGGGGCGCGGCGAGAGTGTGTGGCTCGCCTGGTTTCTCATCACGACACTTCGTGCGTTCGGGAATCAGGCTGATGCGCGACATGACACGGCAGTGGCTGCTCAGTTGCGCGCGCAAGCTGACACGTACGCCGCCGCGGCGGAGGCACATGCCTGGGACGGCGCGTGGTACCGCCGCGCCTACTTCGACGACGGAACGCCGTTAGGCTCGAGCGCGAGCGACGAATGTCGTATCGATGCCATCGCCCAGAGCTGGAGCGTCCTCTCCGGCGCTGGTGCGCCTGAACGTCAAGCGCAGGCGATGCAATCGTTCGAGGAGTATCTCGTTAGAGAGGATGCACGGTTACTCATGCTCCTCACACCGGCATTCGACAAGACGACGCACGACCCTGGTTACATCAAGGGCTATCTTCCCGGCGTGCGGGAGAACGGCGCGCAATACACGCACGCCGCGCTCTGGTCAGTACTTGCGACGGCGATGCGTGGCGACGGCGATCGCGCGTTCGAGTTATTTCAGATGCTCAATCCCCTCACACACGCGTCGACACCGGAAGACGTGGCGGTGTACAAGGTCGAGCCATTTGTCGTGGCGGCCGACGTCTACACTGCTCAAGGTCATCTCGGCCGCGGCGGCTGGACGTGGTACACCGGATCCGCGAGCTGGGTCTATCGCGTGGGGCTCGAGGCAATACTCGGCTTCCAGAAGCGCGGCGACGAGTTGGAGATTCGCCCGAGGGTGCCAAGCGGCTGGCCGGCGTACACGATCGTCTATCGTTATGGTCGGAGCACGTACGAGATCGTCGTGCACGATCCCGGCGCGATGCAGGGTGGTGACGTCGAGGTGGTGGTCGACGGGCGCCCAGTTGACGGAAGTCGCCTGACGCTGGTCGATGACGGAAGGCGGCACGCGGTGAGGGTGAGGCCGCGGCGGGCAGCGATGATAAGTTGCTAAGTGAACTACGGACCAGTGAGCCGCTGCAGGTGCAGCTGCCCCTGCAATCCGTCTTGAGTCGTCGTGCCCTCGATGTCGTTGTTCGACGTGAACGCGCCGTCGAAATGCTCCGTGAATGGCGTCCCGGTCGGCAGGCCGTTGTAGAGATGATCGAAGGTGAGATCGAGCGAGACGAATC
>DATBBP010000112.1:0-4065 GCA_036270935.1 Gemmatimonadaceae bacterium | reverse complement strand
GCCGAGCTTCTGCTCGGCGTAGCCGGCGACGAGACCAGTGGGCCTAACGAGCCATGGCGTAGCACGCCGTACCCCGGCACAGCGCCCCCGCTCGCGGCGTCGGCGCGTCGCATCGCCGACGCCGCGCAACGCCTCGGTTACACGCCATCACGGATCCCGCTCGCGATTGCCTACCGGGCGTCGGGCGGCAGCCGCGGCGCTTGCATTCGCTGTGGCAACTGCGACGGCTACGCATGTGCGGCCGAAGCGAAGAACGATCTTGCGTCGGCGATTCTTCCCGACCTCGTCAAGCAAGGGATGGTCCTTCGCCCCAACACCGTGTGTGTACGGCTCGTTCGGTCAGGATCGCGCATCAGCGAAGCGCATTGCGTCAATCGAGTGACCCTGGCCAGAGAACGCGTAACGGCACGTTTGATCGTCCTTGGCGCGGGTACGCTGGCCACGCCGCATCTCCTGCTCGCGTCGGGCGTGGATCGCGCGAGTCCCGCGCGCGGTGCGGTCGGCCGCTACTTGATGCGCCATCGTAATGCGATCGTGTTGGGAGTTCATGAACGTCGCCCGAATCCACGTGAGGAGTTCGACAAGCAGATTGCAATCTTCGACCGCTACGATGCTGCAGGCAGCGTCCAGCAGATGTCGCCGCCGCTAGGCCTGGCGCGTGCCTACCTGCCCAAGCTGCTGCGCGTACCGGCATCGCTGCTGCTTTCTCATACCGCAGGGCTCGTCGCGATCGCCGAAGACCAGCCACGGCACGAGAACGGAGTCACTGTGGATGAGTCGGTCGTCGACCGTGTCGGCCTCCCGAGACTACGGGTACACCACAGTCACACAACGCGCGACGAACGAGCCGCGGCAACCTTGATCGACGTTGCGAAACGTGTACTGCGCGAGGCAGGGGCTCGTTTCACGCTCGTGCACTACATCGAGACTTTCACCCACGCGCTCGGAACGGTTCGGATGGGCCTCGATGGGCGAACCAGCCCGCTCGATGGACACGGTCGATACCGCGGGATCGACAACCTGTACGTGGTAGATGGTAGCGCATTGCCGCGATCGGCGGGCGTGAACCCGAGCCTCACGATTGCGGCCAACGCGCTGCGTATCGGGCTGCATCTGTCACGGCTGTCGCCGCCGACGCGAAGCCGCTCGCTCAGGGTCATGTCACCGAGTTACACCGGCGCGCTCGTCGCTCCGGCACAATGACCGTATGCTAAACAGTGAACGCAGAGTCGGCGTGCTGTTGCTCGGCTGCGGCTGGGCGAGCCGCATTCATAGCCGCACGCTCGCCAGGCTCGGCGGGATAGAGCTTTTCTATGCCAGTCGAGACCGTGCGCGAGCCGAGGCACTCCGACGCCGGTATCGCGGCCGCCGAGCGTTCGGCTCATACGCGGCCGGCCTCGCTCATCATGACGTCGACGTCGCGATCGTCGTTACACCGACGTCGACGCACTACGAGTTGGCCGCTCGCGCGCTCGACGCGCAAAAGCATGTCATCGTCGAGAAGCCGGCCTTCATGTCGCCGGCGGAACTGGACCGAGTGAGCGCCATCGCCGACGCGAATGGCCGACGTGTGTTCGTCGCCGAGAACTACTACTACAAACCGATCGCCGAACAGCTGCGGCACATTATCATGGGCGAGGAGCTCGGCGCGGTGCGATTCATAATCTTGAACGCGACGCGACGGCAGCGTTGGGATGGTTGGCGTGGCGATGCGGCGCTCTCCGGTGGCGGCGCGTTCTTCGAGGCGGGTGTCCACTGGATCAACTTGGCGTCGAATCTCGGGCTCGAGGTCGCATCGGTCCGCGCCGAGCGCGTCGGAGCTCTGACTGGGCCAGACCGGAGCTCGCTCGTCACTCTTCGCTATATGAACGGTGCGGTGGGCACCCTCACTCATTCGTGGGAGCTGGAGGCGCCATTCGGCGGCCTGAGACTATCGAAGGTGCAAGGCACCCACGGCGCGGTAACGTTCGAATCGAATGGACTCGGATACGTTCAAACGGGCCGCAAACGAAGATTGTGGTTGCCACTGTCCGGCGATCCATTAGGGTATCGGGCGATGATGCATGACTTTCTCCATGCGATTCGTAATGCGTCCGCCGCGCGCTTTACGTTGGAGATGGCACGTCGCGACCTTACGCTTCTCGAGGCTGCCGACGCTTCCATGCGCGGTGTTGAAATCGCCATGTGAGCGCCCGGTCGCGAATCGCTTGACCGGGTGGAGCACGCCCCCTATCGTTGCCATCCCGAGCAGTGATCGGTTGGACCTTTCAGGGCGCGTGCGGTGACGTCTCCTTCGCAATCCGTAGGGCCAGTAACATCGCCGGATGCGGAGCGTGTCGAGTCCAAGTCCGCGATGACACCTGAACGATGGCTTCAGGTGAAGGGTGTGCTGCACGAGGTGCTGAATCGCGCGCCCGCCGATCGCGCCGCGTACCTGAACGATCGGTGCGCTGGCGACGGCGCACTGCGGCGCGAGGTCGAGTCGCTGCTCTTGTCCAATGATCGCGCGACATCGAGCGATTTCCTCGAAGAGGCTCCTGCGCTCGTGCGCAGTTTGGCAAGCGCCGAGCGCATAAATGAGAGCTCGCTCATGGCGCAACTATCGGCGACACTCGGCTCCAAGTACACCGTGGAACGCGAGCTGGGTGGCGGAGGCATGTCGCGGGTGTTTCTCGCCCACGAACACGCTCTGGATCGACAGGTTGTGGTAAAGGTTCTGAGTCCGGAGCTCTCGCATCACGTCTCCGCAGAACGATTCGCCCGCGAAATACGCGTTGCGGCGCGCCTCCAGCAGGCGAACATCGTTCCGGTGCACATGGCAGACGAGGTCGGTGGCCTTGCCTACTACACGATGCCGTATGCCGGACAGTCGCTGCGCGACGAGCTGTTGGCGCAGGGTACCCTTCCCGCCGCAGTTGCCGTGGGCGTTCTACGCGACATCGCGAAGGCACTCGCTTACGCACACGCCAAAGGCGTTGTCCATCGCGACATCAAGCCGGAAAACGTGCTCCTGTCTGGCGGCACGGCCGTCGTCACCGATTTTGGTGTTGCGAAGGCGATCAGCATTGCGCGAACCGACGTAAGTGGGGCGACGTTAGGCGCGGACAGTATCACGACCGAAGGGATTGCACTCGGCACTCCGGCGTACATGTCGCCAGAGCAGGCCAGCGGCGATCCCGACGTCGGCCCGCGAGCGGACGTTTACTCGTTTGGCGTGGTGGCCTATGAGCTGTTTGCCGGCGTCCACCCCTTCGCGGGAAAGCGCAGCTTGTCCGAGCTGATGGCAGCGCACGTGCTGGAAGCGCCGCGACCCGTGACTGAGATCCGCGAGGTACCACCACGGCTAGCCGCTCTCGTCATGCGCTGCCTGGTCAAGGATTCGAATCTGCGATTTGCCGACGGCGCGGAGCTCCTGGCCGCACTCGAGCTGGCGGAGTCTGGAACGTTAGGCGCGTCCACTCATCCGTCGACTCGAGATGACGTGCCGTCGGTAGCGATTTTGCCGTTGGATAACCTCAGCGCCCTCGAAAACGAGTACTTCTCCGACGGCATCGCGGCGGAAGTCCAGAGCGTGCTCACGCGCATGCACGGTCTTCGCGTTGCCGCGCGCAATTCATCGTTTGCTTTCAAGGGTCAGAACGCCGATCTGCGGACGGTCGCCGAGAGCCTCGGCGTCCTCAACGTGCTCGTCGGCAACGTGCGGCGCAGCGGTAGCAGAGTGCGTATCGACGTCCGGCTCATTCGCGCCGCCGATGGCGTGGAGCTTTGGACGGAACGTTACGATCGAGAGCTCGCGGACATTTTCGCGCTTCAGGAGGAGATCGCGCAATCGATCGCGCTCGCGCTGGAGCGTACGCTCTCCACGGGGGAGCACCATGGCGAGGTGATCGCCGGGAGTGCGCGCGGCCGTCGTGCGCTCGTCAATCCTGAGGCGTTCGAAGTCTATTTTCGTGGACGCCAGCTCGTTGAGCAACGCAAAGAAGGAATGCACGAGGCCTTGCGTTGTTTCGAGGAAGCGGCCCGTCTGGCGCCGGATTTCTCACCGTCGTATGCGGGAATCGCGTA
>DATBBP010000111.1:0-3317 GCA_036270935.1 Gemmatimonadaceae bacterium | reverse complement strand
CCGAGCGGGTCGGTCGAACGAAGGTCGACCTCCACTTCCTCCATCGACCCTTCATCCAGCAGCAACGCGCAATACTCGGCCGCCCGAATTCGGCGATGATAGTCGCAGTTCGGGCACACGTTCATGTTGCGCGCGAACTTTTCACGGATGTCCGTGTGTCCGCACGCCTCGCATTTCTCCCAGACGTCCGCGGGGATCTCGAGACGCTCTCGCCGCGGTTGACGGGCCTTTTTGTCCTTCTTGTTCCACCAAGCCATGGTGGAAATTTGGGGGTTACCGGGAGCCCCCGGCTAGGGCCGAGGCCGCCGTTTCGCTAGGACGGCCGTCACACCTTCAGCGGCCCGGCGAGGCCTCCGCGTCCTTCGCTCGAGATGCGCGCGAGCAATCCGACGGAGAGCCAACACGCGAGCATGAACGACCCGCCGTAGCTGAAGAACGGCAGCGGAATTCCGGTGATCGGCATGACGTTGAGCGTCATGCCCACGTTCTCCAGCACGTGCGTGAACCAGCTCGCCAGCAGACCGAACGCGACGAGACTGCTGAAAGAATCGTTCGCTCGTTCGGAGATGCGAATCACGCGAAGAAAAAGGAACAGAAACAGCGTCAGTGCGATCATCACGCCGATGAATCCCAGCTCCTCGCCGACGACGGCGAAGATGAAGTCGGTGTATTGCTCGGGGAGAAAGCCGCCGCGCTTCTGCGGGCCGTTGAGGTATCCGCGTCCGAACCAGCCGCCGGATCCGATGGCGGTGATCGACTGGATGACGTGATAACCGCTGCCGCGCGGGTCGATCGAGGGATCGATGAACACGCGGAGCCGGTTCTGGCGATACGGTTTCAGATGTTCCCAGAGCAATGGCCCCGCGATGCCCATCATCGCGCTCGAGGCGATGACGAAGAGTCCCTCGCCGAGAAATGGCTTGAACCAGAGTACGAGGCCGAGGAGCAACAGAAACCACGCGCCCCAGATGTACGGATCGAATCCGAGAATGAGACTGATGACCGGGCTGGCGAGCAGGATGAGCAGTTGCCACGGCACGCCCGCCCAGAAGAGCATGGCGAAGAAGATTCCGACGAACACGATCGACGTTCCGAGGTCGCCCTGCGCCATGATCAGGAGCAGCGGCGTTCCTGCGATCGCGAGCGGCTTCCACAGCTCGATCATCGATTTCGGCGTCGCGCGGTTTTGGCTCAACACATGCGCGAGCATGAGCACGACGGTGAGCTTGGCCAATTCGGCCGGTTGTCCGAGCCGATGCCCCGCGACGGTGAGCCATCCGGATGTGCTGGTCGCGGTACCCGCGCCCGACCCGAACCCCGCGAGGAGCGCGACGAGCATCACGATCGTGAAGGCGTACGCGGGAACCGTCATCCATTCGATCAGCCGCACCGACGCGCGGCTCACGGCGAACGCGCCGAGGATGCCGACCATCGTCCAAATCATTTGAAGGCGGTAGGCACCCGTCGCCGGCGTGCGCACGTCGGTATGTCCGGCCGAGAAGACCACGGCCAACCCGTAGATCGTGAGCGCGATCGCCGTGAGAAGCAGCGGCAAATCGACGTTGATGCGTCGTGCCGGGGGCATCAGCCGGTGTTCTCGATCGTGTTGTTGATCTGCTTGTGCAGGAAGTGCGCGATGATCTTCGTCGCGAACGTCGCCGACGTCGCACCCTCGAAGGTCACGTTCGGCACCATCACGACGACGACGATCTGCGGCGCTTCGGCCGGCGCCATGCCGGCGAACCAGGCGTAATACAGCGACTTGCCGTTCTTGTCCGTCTTGAACCCGGGGACCTGGGCCGTGCCGGTCTTTCCGGCGATGTTGACGCCAGTGATCGCGGCGCCCGCCGCTGTACCGCCTGCCGAGAGCACGCCCATCATCGCTTTGCGCAGCTGTGTCATCTGATCGGGCGCAAGGCGGATCGTCTTGGTGAGCTTTGGTGTTCCACGCTTCAGCATCGGCGTCGGCTCGCTGCCGTCCGTGGCGAGCGCGCTGTAGAATCGCGCCATGTTGATCACGGTCTGCGCATTCTCACCCTGGCCGATCGCCATGTTCAATTCCTTCTCGCCGATCGTCCATCCCCGCGCGCCATACCGCTGATTGAAGTAGTCCGGGTAGCTGTTGGGGAATCTCGACTGTTTCTCGTCCGGTAGGTCGATGCCCGTGCGTTTGTCGAATCCGAGACTGACGCCACCGGCGACGAGCCGCGACAGCGTAAGGCGCTGGCCAACCTGGTAGAAGTACACGTCGCACGACTGCGCGATCGCGTTGAGCAGGTTGAGGCTGCCGTGCCCTTCCTTCCGCCAGCAGTGCCAGGCGCGGTTGCCAAAGTAGTAAAACCCGGTGCATCGCTCCGGCATGTGCGAGTCGAAGTTGATGAGGCTGTCCTCGAGCGCCATCACCGCCGTCGCCAGCTTGAAGGTCGATCCGGGAGGCTGGATCGCCTGAAGCGCCTTGTTGTAGAGCGGCTGGCGTGGATCGGTTCGCAGCGAGTCGTAGTATGACGTCGCCACACCGCCCACGAACCTGTTCGGGTCAATCGCCGGCGAGCTATAGAGGGCGAGGACCTCGCCAGTCTGCGGCACCATCGCCACCGCGGCGGCCGGGAGGGAGTCGCCGAAGAGCGAGTGAATGTATTCCTGAAGATCCAGATCGATGCTCGTGTAGAGCGGCGGTCCTTCCTGCGGCGTCACGGCTTCGCGCGCGCGCCCGTTGGTGACGACGCGGTTGTGCGCATCGACCTCGACGAACTGAACCCCCTCGCGCCCGTGCAGCAGCTTCTCGTACTGCTTCTCGAGCCCCTGCTTGCCGACAAGCTGGCCTGGCTTGTAGCCGTCCGCAGCCATGCTCGCCAGCTCCTGCTCGTTGATTTCGGCGACGTACCCGGCGAATGCGCCCACCGCCTGCCCATCCGGGTAGATGCGCTTGGGCGCGGACTGGATGAGCAAGCTCGGGAAATCCATGTGGTGCTCCTCGAGCACCGACACGACGTCGAGCGAAGCATCCTGGACAATCACCGTCGGGCGATTCGACGCTTGCTTATAGCGACGGATCGCGTCCTGATACTGCTTCGGCGTCAGCTGGATCGTCGACTTGAGGCGGTCGAGCGTCGCGCGTAGCGTATCCTCCGACAGCGCGAGGAGCGCCACCGAGTAGCCGACCATGTTCTCGGCGATTGGGCGGTTGTTGCGGTCGAGGATGCGCCCGCGCGGGGCCGCGGTCGGAATCTGGCGCAGCCTGTTTTCTTCCGACTGCAGGAGCGACTCCTCGTTGCGAATCACCTGCGCGCGGAAGAACGCGCCGAGCAGAAACAGGA
>DATBBP010000110.1:0-3460 GCA_036270935.1 Gemmatimonadaceae bacterium | reverse complement strand
CGCCAGTTTGCACAGCGCCACAAACTTGGTCGTCGAGACATCGAGAACGCTGCGATCGGTGGCAACCCGCGCCAGGCCGGCACAGGTGAGGCATTTCACCGTCGTCGAGACGGCCGCGGAGCGAAGTGCGTCTTCCGATCGCAACGCAGCGTGACCGAGGACAAATCGTTCGAAGGCACCAGGTGCCACATCGTGCCTCGCCTGGACGATGTTCCGGATCGCCTCGAGGCGGCGCCAGGTCGAAGGGAATTCGGTAATGCTCGCCGTCTCACGCACGCATTCATCGATGCCGACTCCCAGGCGCTCGAGCGCGCGACCGACAGATCGCAGGTCCGGTGATGCGAGCGCGCTCGACCACGCGTCGTGCGCTCTCTCGAAGATGGCGGCAGCCTCCGAATCCGCAGTCTGTGATCGTCTACTCGCTGTCAACATCTCGATGCGATCCGCGCAGCCATTGCGACGGTCAGCTCTGCGGCCGTCCGTAGCTGCGGCGGCCGCGGAAAAGCGCCGCGGCACCGCTCAACCAACTCTCGAACTTCGTGTCGGGCACGAGCTGCGTGTCCACGAATCGGGGCAAGAGCAATCGCGAGCTACGTGAGCTGACCAGGCCGGGATCACATGTGGTCGCACTTGCGACGCGCTCGCCCTCGAGGCACGGCAGCAGCTCCCGAGCGTATCGACCGGATGGGTAGCAGAGATGGCGTGCCGGGTGATTCGTTAGGCGCTCGATGCACACGCGGTTGTCCCGTATCTCCCGACGCACCGACTCCGCGTCGTCGAGAATTCGGTGACGATGCGTGTGCAGCTGAAAATCGATTCCCTCGCGCGCGAGCGCGGTGACTTCGTCTTGGTTCATCAAATGAAGAATCCGCTTCGCGCGAAGCGCGGCATCGTCCACACCGATCGCCTCGGCCAGCCGATGGACAACCTCATCTTTCTCGCGTGCGGACAGATGCTCGCGTTCGGCTGCCTCGACGATCGCACGCAGCGTCGCCGTCCGGCCCTCGGGAGTCGATAGCGAAAGACATCGATTTTCGCCGGTGACAGACTGGAGGTTCAAGGAGGCCCTGCGCCGCGCCTTCCAGAGCATGTACGAGCAGATCGGCGCGAAGACCGGCCGGTTGTACTCGCAGTAATATGTCGTGAGGTACACCGTTGCCGGAAATCCGCGCTCCTTCAGCGCGGGGAACACGCGCGCCCGGAAGTCGAAGAGCCCATCGTCGAAGGTCAGGGAGACACTGCGTGGCGGCAGCCGCTGCTCGTCCAGCGCGGCGAGCGCATCCCCGAGTGGAAGCACAGTGTACTTCCCACGCTCCAGCGCCCGGAGTCGGGACTCGAATTTCGACGGCGCCATGTAGAGCTCCGGGTCCCACTCGTGCTCGTCCTCGAGTGAAACACCGTGATAGCCAAGGATGAGCAAACGCTCCTGACGCCATCGGCTGTCGCGAACGGCATCGAGCACGCCCGCGCGATGGGCGGCCCGGAACACGACCGACTTGGCTGCCCGCAGTATCTGGCGCACTCGCTCTCAGCTCCGGCGCATATCGCAATGAGTGCGGTAGGTCATCGTCTGCGAAATGTGCAAGGTCGGTACCGGGTTACCGCTTCAGCGGCGGCAGCAGGCCCTTTCTCCTTGCGGTGGCCCGAATGTGGCATACACAAGCGCTGCCCACGCGCTCCGCGGCCGGGCTTCGAGATCAAATCCACGTCCGTCACCAACGCCGGTGATGCCTCGATTCGTCGAGCGCGTACGCAAGCTGAGAAAAGCGTCGATCGACGAACTGCGCGTGCGATGCGCGCAGGCCGCGCGGGCTCGTCTCGAGCGACTCGGATTGTCCTCCGACAGTCGCCTCCCCACCGATAGAGAGTTTGGTCAATTGTTCGACTGCGGGCAAACCGACCAGCTCGCGGACGGCGAGTCGTTGTTGGCTCGTTTACGCGGTTCTCACATTGTGGGTCACGTGCTCCCCGGACTCGCCGATCCGGAGCACACGGCGCTCGAGTTTCGGCGACGCTGTCCGGAAGCCGCGGCAGCAATGGTCGCCGCCGCGGAACGGATCGCGGCTGGTCAGGTCGACCTTGGTGATCGCCGCGTCGCGGTCGGCCCACGACCGGATTGGACCTTGGAACCGCGCTCCGGCAAGCGCGCGCCGGCGATTCACTGGAGCCGCGTCGCGTTCCTCGATCCGGACGTTGCCGGCGATTGCAAACTCACGTGGGAGCTGAATCGCCATCAGTATTTTGTAACACTCGGCCAGGCACATCTGCTTACAGGCGACGCTCGTTACGCGTCGCTCGTCGTCGATCACCTGGGCTCGTGGCTCGACGCCAATCCGCCGAAGATTGGAATCAACTGGACGAGCAGTCTCGAGCTCGCGTTTCGCGCCATCTCCTGGGTCTGGACCCTATATCTCCTGCGCCAATCGCCGTGCCTCGAAGGAACATTCTTCCTTCGCGTATTGAAGTCGCTGTATCTGCATGCACGTCACATCGAGTGCAACCTCTCGACGTACTTCAGCCCGAATACTCACATCACCGGTGAGGCGCTCGGGCTGCTCTACATCGGCACGGCGTTTCCAGACTTCAGGCGCGCCGCCCACTGGCGCTCGTTAGGTGCGCGCATCCTCGCTGACCAGCTCGATCGGCAGCTCTTTGCCGACGGCGTGTACTTCGAGCAAGCGACGTACTACCACCGGTACACCGTGGATTTCTATCTCCACGCTTTGCTGCTCACGCAGTCGAACGAGCCGTGGCTCGAAGGCATGGTTCGTCCGAGGCTCCATAGCCTGCTCGACTATCTGCTCTTCATCACACGTCCGGACGGCACTTCGCCACTCATCGGCGATGAGGATGGCGGGCGGCTCGTTATGCTCGGTGAGCGCCCGACCAATGACTTTCGAGACACGTTGGCGATCGGAGCAGCCTTGGTGGGGCGCGCCGACTGCGCCCACGTCGCTGGCCACGCCGTCGAGGAATTGTCCTGGCTTCTCGGTCCATCCGGACTTCGGGCGTACGACGCGCTGCCTCGGACCCCACCCGCCGGCACGTCTCGCGCCTTCGCCCAGAGCGGCTACTACGTGATGCGCGAACGCTGGGATCGCACTGCCAACTGGGCGCTCGTGCGCTGTGGACCGCATGCCTCACAGACGGGTGCTCACGCGCACGCCGATGCGCTGGCGTTGGAGTTGAGCCTCGCGGGTCACACCGTCCTGATCGATCCGGGCACCTATTGCTACACTGCCTCACGAGCAGACCGAGAATACTTTCGCGGCAGCGCGGCGCACAACACGGTGACCCTCGATGAGCGCTCCTCCGCCGAGCCAGGCGAGTCGGTATTCAACTGGCAGTCGGTTCCGCAATCGCGCGCCACGGCGTGGGTGACCACACCCATCTTCGACTTCTTCAAAGGCGAGCACGATGGCTTTCGACGGCTCGCGTCGCCAGCGATGCATTCGCGCGC
>DATBBP010000109.1:0-1643 GCA_036270935.1 Gemmatimonadaceae bacterium | reverse complement strand
CTCGAGCGACTGCCTTTCGTCCGGTTGCTCTACGGCTCGACACGCGATCTGCTGAACGCGTTCGTCGGCGAGAAGCGACGATTCGACAAGCCCGTGCTTGTCGCACCAATGCCCGAGAGCGGCATTAGAGTCCTCGGCTTTTTGACCCAGGAATCGCTCGCGACCATCGGACTGAAGGAGCACGTTACTGTGTATATGCCTCAGTCATACGGCTTCGCGGGGCAGCTGCTCGTCGTACCGGCGACGCAAGTGACGCCCCTCCCCGCGGAGAGTGCGGACGTGATGGCGTTCATCATTTCCGGCGGTGTCACGCAGATCCCTGAGAGCCGCGCGCTGCCGCCATCGCGAACGTGAGAAAGCGGCGGCGGAGAAGTCAACGAGTCGGCAAGGCGGCGAGTCGGCGCTTCATAGCTTGAAACTCAGAGTCATCGCGCAACAGGCTGCGCTCGATCGCCGGATCGACGCGATCGATGACCCTTTGCGTCTGCGTGATACGATCTTCCTCGAGCGGATGCGACGCGAAGAAGGTCTGCACGAGGCCCGGCTGTTGCTAGCGCGTAGCGAGCAGCACGCGAAAGAGCGTGGGAATCCCCTCCGGATCGATGTCGGCCCGCGTCGTGTTCGCCACGGCTTCCGAGTCTGCTTCTGCTTCGGCGGCGCGGCTGTAGTGCGAGAGCCACGCGGCGCCACCAACGTCTATCGCAACGCGAGCCGCACGGCTGTCGCAGAAATTCGTCACCTCACACAGTAGTGCAACGCCGATGGTGTCCCACCCGTACGCTTCAGCTGCTGAACCGCGTGTCGTCGCACGACGTGTCCGATCTCGTGGCCGAGTGCACCCGCGAGCTCGTCCATGCGCTCGGAGTGCTCGATGAGACCACGATTCACATACACGAAACCACCGGGCAGCGCAAATGCGTTGAGTTCCGGGCTGTTCACGACCGTAAAATGCCAGGGGAGCTCGGCGCGACCCGTCCGGGACGCGATGCGCTGGCCGAGCGCTTGCACGTACGCTGTGATAGCAGAGTCGGTGACGAGAGGGAGCTTGGCGTCGATCTGCTCGGCGTTCGCGCGACCGAGCGCGATCTCGCGATCGTCGGACACATCGCAGGCCGTGACGAGCCCGAGAAGCAGTATGGCGAGGCGCCGTGTCAGCATCTCACCCAGCATAGCGAGCTGACAGAACGGAGCCTGTAGCTGAGGCGGCGATAGAAATAGGCTTTTCCCGAATCACCGCGGGTTTCCGCGGCCGACGGACCACTGGATCAGCCTGAGCTCCCATTTGTCCGCGACCCGATGAAGATATGCTCGGCTGCGCATCGACGTCTCGGTGTTCATCCGGACGCCCCACGACGTCGCCGATTTCTGAACGTCGTCTGGGTATGACTGAAACGTCTCGCTCTGCGAATCGAACGCGTTTCCGAATTCGTTAGGCACCCACTTCCACGCAAAATCGACCGCCAGCTCGTTCACCGGGATGTTCTCGTTCGCGTCCTTCCAGTTGTGAATCTGCTCGACCTGGAGAAATTGCCGCGTCCCGATCGGCACGCGCCAGCCAAGCTCCTTCTTGAACTGACTCAACCCAGTTGAGCCGACGCGCGGGCGTTCTTCCTGCGCGTCGATGTTCTCCTGCTGGTCGAACC
>DATBBP010000108.1:0-1710 GCA_036270935.1 Gemmatimonadaceae bacterium | reverse complement strand
ACTCTCTACTCTCTACTCTCTACTCTCTACTCTCTACTCTCTACTCTCTACTTCTACCCACCTAACGCTCCCCACACCAGCGGATACGTCGCCAGGCTTTGTCCGCGATACTGCGGACGGAAACCGAACAGAATCACGTGCCCGGCGCCCACCTTCACGTCGACGAGTGCGGCCTTGCCCTTGAGCTTCGCGCCGCCGAGGAGCCAGCCCGATAACAACGGATCGCCGGTCGCGGAGTAGGTCGCGATTGCCACGGCCTGAGTGGTGTCCGCGATCTCGAAAGCGGGACTCTCCTCGAACCAGATCGCGGGCACGGGCGCGGTGAATCCGCGCGCGATGTGATTGTCTCGACGAATCTCGATGCTCAGGATCGAGCCAGGTGCGTAGAAATCGGTACTGCGTACGCCGGCGAGCACATTGCGAACAGGAAGCTTGAGCGCCTCGATTGCGTACTCCGATGCGTCGTTGAAGGTGACGAGCGTGCCACCATGTTGTACGAAGTCAGCGAGCGCTCGCGCGCCTTCCTCGCCGAGTCCACCGCGCAGCGAATCAGGGTAGTTGCCTCCGAGACCGCGCGCAATCGCGTTAGGCGATTGATCGGGAATGACGATGACGTCGAAACGATCGGCGAGCTTGCCGGCGCGAACGTCGCGGTCGACAATCGATGCGTACGGCACGTGATAGGTGTCGAACGCGTAGCGCGTCCAGCCCTCGTCCATCGACGCGTTGTAGTTGCGATACAATCCAATCCGTCGCCGGCTGCCCGTTAGGCCGGCAGCGGTGTACGCCGATTCCTTTACCGGCGCGATCGGAGCGCCCGCGGCCGGAACCACTCCACGCACCTCCGCCACGGCCACGCCGAACAACAGCGGTAGGGTATGCGCCGTCACGTCGTACGGCCGCTTCGGCGGTCCGTTCGGATACTCGCGAAGATCGGGATAGTGCTGGCCCTCGAGCAGCGCTTTCGCGAAGCCACCATACGGTTGACGCGTGAGCACGACGTAGCTGCCGGCTGGATACGTTGCACCAGCGGTCGTGATCGGCGCCGTCGCTTCACGGACTTCGACTTGACCGCGCTGGAGCGTGCTCAGAAGCCGCCGCAGTGCGCTCTCGTCAGGCTGCGTCTTGGGAATAACGAACGCGGCGGGCCAGGCGTCGCGTCCCCACGCGGGCGACTTCGATTGATCGGCGAGTGCGCGCTCGCCGAGGTTGGCATAGCTCTCGAGCCAGGCGCGCCGATCGCGCGCGGCCTGACTGAGCATGGCCCACGTAGCGTGGACCTGATAATGGACGATATCTCCGTATCGCCAGGTGCCGCCGGTCCAGAGCGCAGGATAGTTCCAGGTCGCTTCTCGCGCGTCGTAGCCGCGCCCGGGCCCCAGTTGCTCGAAGTCGAGCTCGAGAGGCGTGGCAAGCCGCGCGCTCGCGGTTTCCGTGAGAATGCGAACACCGCGATGGTACAGCGAATACTGTCGCGCCGGTGACCATTCGTCGTACGACGCATTCGTGGCGACGCCGCTGAAACCGTCGGCGATCATGCGCCAGCTCATCGCCATCCCTAACGAGTTGGTTCCCGCCGTCAGAATCGGATCAATATTTGGCTCGACGGGGTCCATGTACGGAGGAATGAAGATCCTCCCGGCATTGGCCCCTTGTTGATGGATGTCGTTGACGATCTCGGGATCCCACGGCGTATACAGCGAGTCGACG